>CAYSBM010000224.1:0-5931 GCA_964429095.1 uncultured Solibacteraceae bacterium
GATGCGCGGGAGTATCTGTCGCAGTTTGTGAACGAGAATCCGGAGTTGCTACCGGCCCGGATCACAGGGGGATCGGGGATGGCGGCCACGCCGCGGGCAACGGGCGTGAGCACAGCGGACTTGGAGAAGCTACGGCCGGGGATGAACGCGGAGGAGTTGGAGCGAATCCGGCAGGAGATTGCGCGAGTAGCGTCGCAAACCATGCGAGGCGCTTGAGCAAGAGCCTTGGGCTTGGCAAGGCGAAGTCCAAGGAGAACGAAGGCGACGGGCGCCCGAAAGCGTGGCGCGCCGCGAAAGAAGACAAGGAGAGGGTGAATGTCAGCAATTACATCGACAAACGTGGCTAACGCGATTGTCAAACTCGTGGCGGTGGACGCTCTGCCAGCGCTCATGGGGAACCTGGTGATGGGGAACCTTGTGAACCGGGACTTCGAGCCAACGTTGGCTCAGGCCGGTGACACGGTGAACGTGCCAATTCCTCCGACGCTGGTGGCGAACAATTTGGCCGAGGGTGGCAGCGTTCAGACGCAAAATCCGAGTCTGGGCAACGCCCAGATCGTACTCAACACGCACGCGGAAGCGACCTTTCAGATCCCGGACGTAACGAAGGTGCTGGCGGTGCCCGACCTGCTGAAGCTGTACATGCAGCCGGCCGTGGTGGCGCTCGCCGAGAAGATCGAAACGGATCTGCTGGGGCTGTACGCGGGCTTTACGGCGAACAATCCGGTGGGGACAGCGGCGACGCCGGTGACCGAAGCGACGATCGACGCCGCCGAGACGGCGTTGTTTCAGGCGAAAGTTCCGGCAAGCGAGCTGAAGTATCTTGTTGTGGACGCCAACACTTATTCGCAACTGCGGCAAATTCCGCGGTTCAGCGAGTATCAGACGGCGGGGGAGGCGGGTCTGCGGGCGCTAGTGGACGGGACGGTGGGCAAGATCAAAGACTTCTATGTCTTCCGCTCACAGTTCGTACACAAGACCGGGAGCGCCCCGATGACGACGCACAACCTGGCTTTCGCGCGATCGGCGATCGGACTGGTGGTGCGCCGACTGCCGCAGCCGCTGCCGGGGACAGGAGCGGTAGCCGAATACGCCGAGATGGGGAATTTCGGGATCCGGGTGGTGATGAGTTACCAACCGAACACGCTGGCCCAGCAGTTCACCGTGGATGTGCTTTATGGAGTTGCGGTGCTGCGCAACGCGTTTGGCGTGCAGGTGAACAGCTAAGCAGATCGGGCGAGAACCGGCGGAAGCCGGAGGATAGCAACGGCCCAGGGCCACGGCGGCAATACGCGGTCCTGGGCCGTTTCATTCAAGGAGCAAGACGGGTATGGACTTAAAGGTTTACTACCAGAAGCTGAGTCAGATTGAGAGTGGGATCTTGGAAGCGCACCCGGTGGTGGTGAGCAATGAAACTCCGGACGGGGGAAAGGCGGGGGTAAGAACAGAAGTGACGCGTGGGGTGGCTGCCCGGCTGATTCTGGACGGAAAGGCGCGCCTGGCGAGCGAAGAGGAGGCTGCGGAGTTTCGCAGTTCGGCGGCAGCGGCGCGGATGGCGGCCGAACAAGCGGTGGCAGCCAACCGGGTAGCGCTGCGCGTAATTCCGGAATCCGAGCTACAGATGTTGCGGCGGGCGCTGAGCGCGGCCAGAGAGAACCGGCAGGAGAAGTGAGGGAGCCGTCATGAGTGTTTTCACCGACGGGGTGACCGCAACGATCGAAGATCTGCGCGCGTATGAGAGTTCGATCTTAGAGACGGCGCATACAGAAGGGATCGATCTAACGGCGAAGCTCGTGGTGTCGCAAGAAGAAGTGGCGGTGGAACTGGAGGCGCTGCTGGCCAAGCTGGGCAGCGGCAGGTACGGCCTGGACAACGTTGTGGTGACGCGGCCGCTGAAGCAATGGATGGTCTTCCACACGCTGGCGGTGGTCTACCGCGACGCCTATAACAGCCAACTCAACGACCGCTACTTGGGCAAGTGGAAGGAATACGGGCAGATGGCCAAGTGGGCGGCACAAATGCTGCGGGAGAACGGGGTAGGAGTGGTAAGGATTCCGATCCCGAAGGCGGCCGAGCCATTGCTGGAGATGACGCCAGGGCCGGGAGCAGCGGGGCGTTACTACGTGCAAGCGGCCTGGCGCAACGCAACAGGGGCAGAAGGAGCGCCGAGCCCAATTGGGGTTATCGACACCAGCGACGGAATGCTCTTGACAGTGGAGGCGGTGAATCCGCCCACGGTTGCGGCTGGATGGAGCGTCTATGTGGGCGCCGCTCCGGACGCCATGAGGCTGCAAAACGAGGAAGCGCTGGCGGTAGGGGAAAAGTGGACGGCGAGCGCCGCAGGTCTGGTCAACGGGCGGGCTCCGGGACTGGGCCAGGCGCCAGAAGAATACTTGACGCTGGACCGCATCATCCAGAGAGGCTGAGGCGATGGCAAGCATCGGTGGGAAAGCAGTGAGCCGCGTGGTGGAGCTGATGAAGAGCCCAACGGGGTTGAAAAGCAGCATCCGGGAAGCGGCGCTCAACGCGCAAATTCGACTGTCGGAGATTGCTCCAGAACAAATGTACACACAAAACGTGGCCTTTGAGGTTACGGAACGCACAAGCGGCTCAAAGTATCCGGCGGTGCACGTTTACTGCGAGCGGGTATCAAACGAGATGCGTGAGAAGTTCCGGACATTTTCGGGACGCATGCGGATGGTCGTGGAGGTTCGCGTTTCTCAGGACCGGATAGAGGGGCTCGAAAGCCAGTTGCACGGCTACGCCGATGCGGTGACGCGCGTGTTGGATAACAGCCGGGGCGACTGGGGCAACGGGATGTTCTACGCGGGGGGATATGAAATCAAGTTCGGACCCATCAAGCGAGGCGGCAAGAACCACATCCAAACCGCGAGGGTGGAGTTTGACGTAGAGGGCAGCCTGTAGCAGCAGGCCGGGCGGCCAGGGGCGCCGCGCGGGCGGAGCGAGCGGGCAACTGAGGCGAAAGCAAGAGAGGCGGAGAAAGAGATGCCGGGCTACATTTCATCAAGCGAGAACAGGTTTTATGCGGCGCTGGAGGGCGATTACGGACGCGTGCCGGCAATCACCAGCGAGAACCGTTTCCCTGCCGTAAAGCTGAGCGCGAAGCAAACGGCAGGCCGGGTGCTGCGGCGGGACAAGACAGGAAGCCGCACATTTGCGGGGCTTCCGGCGGGCATACGGAGGCAAACTCAATACCGGTTGAGGACCTACCTGACCAGTTGGGCGGATCCCAGCGGAGAGCCGGGCTACGGGCCGCTGTTCCACGCGGCTCTAGGCGGCGGACCGCACCCATTCGCCGGTGGCACGCTGGGCGCCTGCTGCGAGCCAAACACGTTGAGCTTCTTGAGCCCGCACGGGCTGTCGGCAGGGCAGGCAGTGGTGTATGGGAACGAAATCCGATTCGTGAGTTCTGTTGTCGAGGCGCAGACGGTGTTGTTGAACGCGCCTTTCAGTGGGGCGCCGCAAGCAGGAGCGACGATTGGCGCAACGGTTGCGTACTCGCCTGCGACCGAACTGCCGTGCGTGTGCGTGTTCGATTATTGGTGTCCGGCGACCGCGGTGCAGCGGATCCTGTGCGGGGCGGCGGTTGATGAGCTACGGGTGTTGATCAACGGAGATTTCCACGAGTTCGAATTCAGCGGTCCGGCAGCGGATGTAATCGACAGCGGGAGTTTCAACCAAGGGCAAGGAGGGCTGAGCGCATTTCCGGAGGAGCCGGCGATGGGCACGTTTGACTACGCCGTGGTGCCGGGGCACCTGGGGCAAGCGTGGCTGGGGGTGATGCCGGAACGAGTTTGCACGATCACATCGGCGGAGCTGGTGATCCGCAACAACGCCGAACTGCGCGACCGCGAGTTCGGCTGCGAGACGCCGCGGGCAGTGGCAGGAGGCATGCGCGAGGTTTCGATAAGCTTCAGCCTGTACGAACGGGACGACGATTTTACCAAGGCGCTTTACCAAGCGGCGAGGAGCCGCTCGCCGGTGCCGGTGATGTTCCAACTGGGGCAGCAGCCAGGGCAATTGTTCGGACTCTATCTGAAAAGCGTAATTCCGGAAGTGCCGGAGTTCGACGACAGCGACAACCGCTTGCAGTGGAAATTCACGAGTTGCCGGGCGCAAGGATCGGCCGACGATGAAGTTTACGTGGCATTCGGATAGACGCTGGCAGCAAGAGAGAGCGGAAGCGATGAAATACGCAAGCTCGTTCAAAGCGAGATCGAAGCTATGGCCGGGAGTGACGCTGGAGATTGCGCGAATCAGTTTCGGGCGGCGGATCGAGCTGGCGCGCAGGATCCGGGACCTAGCTCAACGCATGGAATTCTTGGAAGCGGGCAGCACGCCGCGGGAAAAGATCGAAGCAACGCTGCTAGCCAGCGAAATAGACCGCATTTACCTGGAGTGGGGGCTAAAGGGAGTTGAAGGTCTGATACAAGATGGCAAAGAAGCCACGCCAGAAAGCTTGATCGAAGCGGGACCTGAGTCGCTGTGCCAGGAAGCGCTGGCGCTGGTGAAAGCCGAGTGCGGGCTGAGCGAGGCAGAACGAAAAAACTGATTGCCGCCTTCCATTTTCAATTTGCAAACCAGGCCGGTTGGAAGTGCGGCGAATGCCGGAAGCAAGGCCTGGAACATACGCGCCGCTGCGGGTGGCTGAAGCCGAAAGAGGCGCTGCCGCGGCGAGCTGTGTGGGTGCGAACACACTGCGTGCTGGAGGAGTGCCCAAAATCCTACATTACGGCTCAAAGCACCGCCTGGCTGGAGGCCTTCCATGCGTGGCGACTTGGCGGGCGCGCCCCGGTGGAGGATCTACCGGCACGGATGGCAGACGCATTTCTGGTCCTAGAAGGCGAACTGAGGAGGGAAAGCAACGATGGCCGCAGATGAGCAGATGGAACTTCTGGCTGAATTGTTGGCGAAAACGCTGGGCAGGAATAGCGCGGCTGAAGACCTGGCCGAGGAACTGGAGAAGCAGTGGGCGCATGGCGCCGGGAGGCTGGAAGTGCTGAGCGGAGCCGCTGCGGAACTCGACCGGCTGCGCCATGCGAGTCCGCAACAGGCCATCGCAACGGCGGAGAACGCAGCGACAATGACCCTGCGCACGCAGGAAAAATTGAATCCATCCGGCACTTTGAGGCCGGCTTCCATCCTATCCGGCATTTTCGGCAACGCGTTCGGCCTCTCGCCGCTGGTTTCAGGGATTCTCAGCCTATTCGGCGGACCGCGGAAGACTGAGGAGGCGGCGGCGGGAGAGTACGAGAAGCCAGAACCAGTGCACTTCAGCGGCGGTTACTCGCGAGCAGCGGACGATCGAATTTATGCGGTGGACTATGCGGCGGGAGGCCGGCCGCGGCTGCTGCTGGAGGCAGGCGAGCCGGCAGCCGTCACGGCACGACCGGGGGAGGAGGCCGAGCTCAACCGCATAACAGGAATCCCGTCCCAGGCAACGGCGCTAGAGCAATTACGCCGCGCAACCATTGCGGCGGATTGGGGGGCATACGAGCAAGTGGGCGGGGCAAGCGCGGTAGGCGCAGAGGCGAGAAGCAACGGAGGACGGGGAGGGTTGTACGGAGCGCCGACGCAGGGCATGGTGCAGGTGCAGGCGATGGACAGCCAGTCATTTCTGGACCATAGCGAAGAGATCGCGCGAGCGGTGCGGCAAGCGATGCTCAACTCGCATGGCATCAACGACGTGATTACGGAGCTATAGCGGACCATGGCGGACTTCCCGATCCTAAAGACCGGAGCAGTGATGCAGTATCCGGCTGAAGGACGCACCAGCTTTGCGACTGAGGTCTTGCGTTTTGTTGACGGGAGCGAGCAGCGTTTTCGCAAGTCTGGCAAGCCGGTCAGACGCTGGGTGGTGAGACTGGATCTGCTGGATGAGGGGGAAATGAAACAACTGGAAGTGTTTTT
>CAYSBM010000225.1:0-1660 GCA_964429095.1 uncultured Solibacteraceae bacterium
GATAATGCTGAGTTTGGCTCAGGGGAGGCGGAAACCGTTCGGCAATGGAATCTTCACTACGAGTTTCCCAAGATCATCACGGCAACCACGAGCGACTACTTTCGCTACGTTACGGAACACTTCGCCGCGAAACTGCCGGTGTTCCGCGGAGACGGTGGCGCATACTGGGAGGATGGCGCAGGCGCCGCACAGCGGGAGACGGCGCTGAATCGCGACAGCCAACGGCTGTTGCCGGTGGCGGAGATGGCTGCTGCCTTAGCTACAGCGCGCAACAAAGCGCTGAGGTATCCCGCCGCCGAGTTCCAGCAAGCATGGAAGGATCTTCTGTTATTCGACGAACACACCTGGGGATCCTACAGCGCCATCAAGCAGCCTGACCGCGATTATGCCGCACGGCAATGGGAGCTCAAACGGGCTTACGCATGGCGGGCGCATTGGGCGGCGCTGGAGTTGACATCAAGAGCCTTCAGCCGTCTGTTGAGCGACCTTCCGGAAAACAGGATGACTGTGCTGCTGGTCTTCAACCCGGATCTATGGCCGCGCACTGGTCCGGTGGACATCGACCTCGGTGTCAACGAAGAACTGGCCGAAACGGCCACAGGCCACCCGGTGGAAATGGACCGGACCGAACCGCGTGACGGCTACCAACATTGCCGGTTCGTCGCCCGCGACGTTCCCGGGACCGGCTACCGGACATATGTTCTCCGGCGCAGGCCGGAGCGATCCGAGGAGCGGCCAAAACTGGCGGGTTGGAGCATCGACTCCCGCTACTATCACGTGGAGTTGGACCCCGCCTCCGGAGCCCTTCGCAGCCTGCGTGACAAACAGCTCGGCCGCGAGTTGGCCGACCGGCATGCGCCCTATGGCATCAACCAATTGCTGTACGTAAGTGGAGGTGAGGGCTCCCGAATCCTCCTTGACTATGCGGAGCTGCCTGCCGCTCAGCTAGAGGTCTTCCCGCAAGACTCGGCTCGCTTGATCGAGAATGTCCGCACGCCATTTGGACAGAGGATTCGAGTGCAGGCCAGGGCCCGCAACATCCCGCAGATCGAAACCGAAGTCACTGTGTACGACGAGCTGAAGCGGGTGGACATCGAAACCCGCTTGCACAAGGATGAGATCCGCGCCAAGGAGGCGGTGTATGTTGCATTCCCCTTCGCCCTGCCGGCGCCGGAGGTTGCTTACCAGATCCAGAACGGCTGGGTTCGGGTGGACAAGGATCAGTTGCCGGGTGCGTGCAAGGAATGGTTCGCGACACAGAACGTTGTCGTAGTACGGAACCAGGAAATCGCCATCGCGTGGGCCTCACCAGATGCTCCCTTGGTGACTGTAGGAGGCCTCAACCGCGGCCGTTGGCCGGAGCGTCTTGATCCGGGCAACGGCCACTTGTACTCATACTTGATGAACAATTATTGGTACACGAACTATCCGGCATCGCAAGGAGGGGATTTCCGCATGCGATACTCTATCACCAGCGCCGCTGCCCTGCGGCTGGAGGAGTTGGCGCGCTTCGACGCGGAAACCCGCTCGCCGCTAGTGGCGCACCTTCATAGATACCGCAGAACGCTACGCTCCGGCCCAGCGCCCAAGGATCCTTGGGCCGCCTCCGGCGCGTTTCTGGACGTTTACACCGAGCACGCTCAAATCTCCGCGTCCAAAG
>CAYSBM010000225.1:1670-5929 GCA_964429095.1 uncultured Solibacteraceae bacterium
ATCTTGCGGCTGAGAGAAACAGGCGGCTACGACGGAATGGCTGAGATTGGCTCCAGCGCCTTTCGGATTTCTGCCGCCTGGCTCTGTAACGGGTTGGAAGACGCGACGTCTCCAGTGGCCACGAGCGGCCGCCGGGTGCGGATTCCTCTGCATAAGTTTCAGTACAGCACTGTTCGATTGAATTTAAGTCCATTGGAAAGGTAGGGAGTTAAGATGCAAACTTCGACACTTTTCAGGATCCTGCTGCTTCTTGCCAGCTCGGTCCTTGCCATTGCTCAGGAAACCCGTGGAATGCTCACCGGAAGGGTCAGCGACTCCACGGGAGCTGTGATGCCGGGGGTGTCGCTTCGTGCGGTCAATGAAGCCACCTCCGTTGCATCGGAAGCAACCACAAACCAAGAGGGAATTTATGTGATTCCCTTTCTTCTGCCGGGCCGGTACGAGATTACCGCAACACGCTCCGGATTTAAGACGGTCGTGCGGAGCGGGATCGAGATCCGGGCCGACGATCGCATTGAACTGAACTTGACGATGTCCGTTGGGACCGTTGGGGAACGGATAGAAGTGACCGGCGAGACGCCGCTGCTTGACACCGTCAGTGCGTCAGTTGGACAAGTGATCGATCAGCGCCGCGTAGCAGAATTGCCGCTGATGCACGGCAACCCCATGGCCATTATGGACCTGATGCCTGGCCTGGCGCAGGGACGCAACGTCAACCTGGGTGTGTGGGGCGGCCGCGCGTTCGATTACTCGTGGACCACCTCGTATACAATCAATGGGGCGCCGCCGAACACAAGCGACATCACACTGGACGGCATTCCGAATTCGACGACCTATGGGGGATCAAAGAGTGGAGGTTTCCAGACGACTTCCTATAATCCTCCTGCCGACCTAGTCCAGGAGTTCAAGCTCCAGGGGGCGAGCTTTGACGCCAGCACGGGTTACAATTCCGGCGCCACGAACAATATCAGCGTTAAGTCCGGGACCAATGAGCTGCACGGAACAGCGATGTTCATGAAGATCCTGCCGAACCTGAACGCGAACTCGTTCTTTGCGAACAAAGCCGGACAACCCAGGATGGCCATGAAATACAACCACTGGACCGCAACCGCCACGGGTCCCGTGGACATTCCGAAACTTTACAGCGGCAAGAGCCGGACCTTCTTCTCCTGGGGCTACGAAGGACAGCATGATGTCGTGCCATGGGCGACCACCGCATCCGTTCCCATTCCGCAGAATCTCCAGGGGGACTTCTCGAACCTGCTGAAACTTGGAAGTGAGTACCAGATCTACGACCCGTTCACGGCGCGGCTGCTCCCCGATGGACGTATTCAGCGTGCTCCTCTCCCGAACAACATTCTTGCTCCCAGCCGCATTACGCAGACGGCGAAGCTGATTACCAGTTACTACCCAGCCCCTCGCGTTCCCGGTAATGCGGATGGCTCCAACAACTATCCGGATCCCAACCAGCCGGATCCCAACAACTACTATTCGCATACCGCTCGCATCGATCATTCCATCAGTTCGGCGAACCGTATGTACGGCCGGTTCACCTTCTCTAAGAATCTGGAAAAGGGGGCCGAGAATCTCACACGCAATATCGCCTCCGGCTGGGACATTATCCGGCGGAATAAGTCTCTGGCGCTGGACGACGTCCATGTATTCTCCCCCAACGTGGTCCTGAATTTGCGCCTGGGAGTGAACCGATTCCATGAAGACAACGTGCCGCTTTCCACGGGCATAGACTTGACCACGCTGGGCTTCACGTCTGCGTTGAACAACGCAATCGATCCTCGGATGCGCGCTTTCCCTCGTATTGTCGTGGACGCATACGACGACCTGGGCAATTACAATCCGATGTATAAGCTTACCGACGTGCGCTCCCTGCTGGGTTCACTTACAGTCCTACGCGGCAGCCACAACATGCAGATGGGAGCTGACCTGCAAGTGTACCGGCGCAATTACCTGGTCGCTGGACAGGCCTCTCCGCAGTTGAATTTCTTCCAGAATTACACTAATGGGCCGTACAACACATCTGGCGTCGCACCAGTAGGGCAGGGGCTTGCCAGCCTGCTGCTCGGCATAGCAAACAGCGGCGTTGTTTTGGTGAACGATACCGGATGTACGCAAGATATCTCCCACTCAATCTACTTTCAGGACACTTGGAAACTGTCCAAGCGGTTGACCGTCACACTTGGGCTACGATACGAATTTACGGGCCCCGTGACCGACCGTTACAACCGCACCACAATAAACTACAACTACTCCGTCCCCAGCCCTATCAATGATGCGGTGCGCGCTAACTATGCAAAGAACCCGATTCCAGAGCGCCCCCTGAGCAGCTTTCAACTGATTGGCGGTCCGCAGTTCGCTGGAGTAAACGGATTGCCCAGAACTCTCTACGACGCCAGCAGGCGGGGGTTCGCTCCCCGGGTAGGGTTAACTTACGGCATCACTCCGAAGACCGTGCTTCGTGCAGGTTACGGCATCTTCGTGGTTCCTCTGGGACTCCGTGGCTTCGACATTACGCTTACCGGCTTCGCGGCCACGACCCTCTTCGTGCCCACGCAGGACAACGGCCTGACGTTCCGGGTTCCGGACTTCGGTCAAGCTTTTGCGGATGGTATTCGGCGGCCATTGGGGTCTGCACTTGGATTGGCGACCAACCTAGGAGACAGCGTGGTTGACATTGCCCGGGAGCAGCCAATTCCTTACATGCAACGTTGGCAATTCGGATTTCAGCGGGAATTACCGAAGCGTGTGCTGCTGGATGTTGCGTATGTAGGCAACCGTGGCACGAAACTGCGGATTTCCAGGAATCTAAATGCTCTCCCGAACCAATGGCTCAGTAAGTCCACAACACGGGACCAGACTACGATTAATTTCTTGGCACAGACATTTCCTAATCCGTTCTACGGCGTGCTCCCCACTACCTCAGGGATCGGCGCTAGCAGCGTGATTACCCGCTCCGGCCTCCTGGTTCCGTATCCGCAGTACTCAGCTCTTACCAGGAGCGACAGCCAGGGGTTTAGCTGGTACCACTCACTCCAGGGTAAAGTCGAGCGGCGTTTCGCGAACGGATTCACCGCCCAGGGCTCGTAAAGCTACTCCAAATTGCTGCAGGCCACCGAACTCCTGAATCCGGCGGATCCCTACCCTTATCGGACAATTTCCGATATGGACTTCCCCCACCGGTTGGGAATCAGTGCCATCTATGAACTGCCTTTTGGCGCGGGGCGTCACTGGTTAGGAGGACAGAAGGGCGCGTTGGGGCGCTTGGTAGAGGGCTGGCAGGTGCAGGGCATTTATACCGCCCAGTCAGGCCAGGTCCTTACTTTCGGCAACATCATCTTCAACGGCGACATCAAGAATATCCCGCTACCGAACGATCAGAAGACCGTGCAGCAGTGGTTCAACGTGAATGCGGGTTTCAACCGGAAATCGAAAGAACAGCTCGCTTCCAACCTGTTGCTTTCGAACTGCCGGTGGAGTGCGGTGCGGGGTGATGGCATTAACTTGTTGACTACCTCCGCCATCAAGAATACCCGGATCAACGAGCGATTCCGGCTGCAATTACGTGCCGAGGCGATCAACGTTGTAAACCACCCCATGTTCACGAATCCGAACATTAAGGTGACCAGTTCCGCCTTCGGGACTGTGACCAAGGAGAAGGGGAGCCCACGGACGTTGCAAGTGATGTTGAAGTTGCTGTTCTAGTTATACAGGGGAGGCGGTCTTCGGCCCGCCTCCCCGCCTCCGGGATATCGTCAGCGCTGCGTGAGCAGGAGTTCTCCGATTGCGGCGGCAACTGCCGGTCAAGCTTGCCAAGATTGCCCTGCTCCGGTCAGCGGGCAGCTTGCTGGATCGGCCGGCGGGTCGCGTGCACATACTGGATATGAATGGGGAAAGCTGCCGGCTAAAGACCAGTAAGCAGAAGCGAGCGGCTGAGCGGGGCCGGTAGTCCCCAGAAGGCGCGCCCGCATGCCAGGCGCCATCTTACACAAATTCTAGACGCTCGTTGTCCGGACTCCGCTCCAGCCGGCCCCAAGACGCAGGTCAGCCAACCTCCACCACCGCCAGAAGTGGTCCACCATTCCGCCCCCGCTGTGGTGTCTTTTCGCCCCGCCCTTGACTTCGGATAAAAATTATCGTTTAATAAAGATTGTGAGAGAAGAGACGGGAGCCCGGCCGTTGGATCTGGAGGACCAAATGAGCCGCTTTCACGCTGAGTGTGCTTCACGTGGCGAGGGCTATCCCCA
>CAYSBM010000226.1:0-5906 GCA_964429095.1 uncultured Solibacteraceae bacterium
CGCGAGAATGTCAACATCATCGCCATCGCCCAAGGCTCCAGTGAACTGGTGATCGCGGTGGTGGTCTGCCGCGATGGACTGGAACAAGCCGTGCAGGCCGTACATGCGGAGTGTAAAATGGGCGAGCACGCGCGGAAACATTATGCGCGGCAGGCGTAAGGATTAAGGATGGAGATCGTAGTTATGGAGATGATGAGACGTTGCATCGTAGCAGCAGCGGCCGCATGGGCCGTGGCCGGCCTGCCATGCCTGGCCGCCGGCATTCAGGTTGTGAGTGGGGCTGCCGACAATCAGGTATTCCAACGTGGCGCCGACAGCCGGGCCGACATTCATCTGGCGGGTATCTGCGACGGCGGCGGCCGCATTGAAGCACGTGTGGTAGCCTCCAAAGGGGTATTGGCAGGGTTAAAATGGCACGCCGCGGGCTCAGCCGCCAACGGCAAGTGGAGCGCAACAATCAAAGGCGTACCCGCAGGAGGTCCTTATACGATCCAGGTGCGTGCAGCGGGATCGTCAGAAGTGGCCGCGGTGAAGGATGTGCTGGTAGGGGATCTATGGATCCTGGCGGGACAGTCGAATATGCAGGGGGTCGGCAATCTGGTGGATGTCGAGCCGCCGAACCCGCAGGTGCATTCATTTGACATGGCCGACAACTGGGTAGTGGCCAAAGAGCCGCTGCATGTGTTGCCGGGTGCCGTTGACCGGGTGCACTGGCCCCGCAACAAAGATAAGATCCCGGAGCGTCTAACCGGCGAAAAGCTGGCGGCTTATGTGGCGAACCTCAAGAAAGGTGCGGGGCTCGGGTTACCCTTCGCGGTGGAGATGGTCCGGCGAACCGGCGTTCCGGTGGGCTTAGTGCCTTGCGCCCACGGCGGAACTTCCATGGATCAGTGGAGCCCGGCGCTCAAAGACCAAGGTGGTGATTCTCTATACGGAGCCATGCTGCGCCGTTTCCACGCGGTGGGCGGCCGGGTGAAGGGCGTGTTGTGGTACCAGGGCGAATCCGATTCCAGCGCCAAGGCTGCGCCACTGTTTCGGGGCAAGTTCGAAAATTTGGTGGCCGCAATCCGGGCCGATTTTAAGCAACCTGACCTGCCTTTCTACTATGTGCAGATCGGCCGGTTTGTGAACAAGGGTGGCGAGGCGGGCTGGAACATGGTGCAGCAGATGCAATTGGAAGCCGAGAGCCGCATCGCGCGCACGGGCATGGTGGCAGCCGTGGACCTGGAGTTGGATGACTTAATTCACGTCGGGACCCAGGACTTGAAGCTCCTAGGACAGCGCCTGGCGAAACTTGCCGCCACGGACCTGTTCCCCGCGCTCAAGGGTTTTGGCCCGTTCCAGCGTGGTCCGCGGCCCGTCTCTGCCACGTATAAAGATGGGGCGGTGCGGGTGCTGTTCTCGCATGTCAACGGCCGGTTGACCTCACTTGGGCGCATTGCGGGTTTCAGCATTCATAACGCCGAGGGCGAACCCCTGGCCCTGATCTATAAGGCTCGCATGGATCCCGCTGATCCGTCGTCGATCTTGCTCTACACGAATTCCAAGCCTCCGGAAGGCGCCGTTCTACATTACGGCTACGGCAAAGACCCTTATTGCAACCTGAGGGACGAGGCCGGCATGGGTGCACCCGTTTTCGGACCCATGCCAATACAATAAACTCTGGAGAGACGAACAACTACATATGGATGCCATCACAGCTTTAAAGACCCGCCGCTCGGTGCGAGCCTACACTGGCAAACCCATCCCGAAACAGATACTAGAGGATATTGTGGACTGCGGCCGGCTGGCGGCCAGCGCCATCAACATCCAGCCCTGGGAATTCGGGGTGGTGACCGAGCCGGAGATGCTGCGCAAAGTGGCCGAAGCCACCGACCATGGCAAGTTCATCGCGGATGCTGCCGCCTGCATCGCCGTCATTACGCAAACGACCAAGTATTACCTCGAAGACGGCAGCGCAGCGACGCAGAACATGCTGGTGGCGGCCCATGCGCACGGCGTGGGAAGCTGCTGGGTGGCGGGTGACAAGAAACCTTACGCACCAGAGGTGTGCCGCATTCTCGGCGCTCCGGAAGGCTACAAGCTGGTGAGCCTGATCGCGCTGGGCTACCCGGCCGAGAATCCGCAGAAAGCAAAACGTCCGCTGGCCGACGTCTTGCATTGGGAAAAATACTAGCAGAGCCCGCGCGACAAGGCCGTCCTGCCAAGACCACGCCTTCCGCAAAGGGAGAGATCACGTTTCTTGATCCTTCAATTGTGGGGTTGGCATGGACGGAGCGAGGCGGTGTGCGACAATGAGGATTCAACCTAGGATTGAAGGGATCCCCTCTCGATGAAACTAATGTTGTGTGGTTGTTTTCTGGCGGTGGCGCTCTCGGCGCAAACCAGCCCAGCCCCTGTGAAGACGCCTGCTGCGTCCATATCCCCGGATACCATTGTGGCGACCGTGGACGGTAAGAAGCTGACCGCAAACGATGTCCGAAAACTGGTCTCCGCACTCCCGCCCCAAAACCAGCAGCATTTCGTTAACGATCCAATGGAATTTTTGCGCCAGCGAGTGCTGTTAGACAGGCTGGCCGGTCTGGCCGAGAAAGCAAAGCTGGACCAGCAGAGCCCATTCAAAGAACGTCTCGAATACCAGCGGCAGGTCATTCTCTCGCAAGCCGAAATCGAGCACCAATTCGACACCTTGCCGGCCCCCGAGTCCGAGTGGAAGGCTTACTATGAGCAGCACAAGGATCTTTTCTCGGAGGCCAAGCTCAAGGTCATTTACATTCCTTTTAACGCGCGCCCCAACGCCGCCGACTCCAGCGGCGCAAAACCCTTGACGGAAGCCGAAGCCAAAGCTCAGGCCGAAGCTGCGCTCGCCGAGATACGCAAGGGGGCGATCTTTGCCGATGTGGCCAAGAAATATTCGAAGGACCCCGTTTCGGCCGCCAAGGGAGGTGATTTCGGCTCGGTCAAGCGCTCGGCCGAGATTCCTGCCGAAATCAAGAACGCCATTTTCGCCACCAAAGCCGGCGAGACCTCCAATCCGGTGCGCCACACCAATGGCTATTACATTTTTCACGTGGATGCTTACACCCAACAGCCGTACGAACAAATCAAGGGTGAAGTGGAACGCATGGTGAAGCAGGAAAAGTTTAACGCGTGGCTGCAAAGCATCCGCAACAGCATCGAGATCAAAGTGGAGAACGAAGCGTTCTTCGCCAAGCCGCAAGCCAACTGAGCGGCCGAGCCGCGCTGGCCGGTTTGGTCATAAAGGGAAGGCCGGTCCGCCTACGCTTTGCGCCGCAACTGAGCGTTTGGAGGGGGCGGCTCTTGGAGGCGCAGGAGCGCGGCCGTCCGGTGCACGCCGCAGCGTTTCTCCGCCGGCGTCTGATCGTTTTGGATAGAGAACTGCTTGGCCAGCCAGACGAACTGGAACGCATATTGGCGCATGAGTTGCTCCATTTTGCCTGGTTGCGGTTAGGAAACGCCTTGCGCAGAAGCTGGGAAAACGTCCTAGCCGGCGAGCTGAGCCGCCGGGCCAGAGGTGAACTGGGTTGGTCGGCCCAGTGGCGCAAAGCTAAGCTGAAGCCGGATGCTTCCCGCTTGCGAACCAGACGCTGGCGGGAATATGTTTGTGAAAGCTTTGCCGATACAGGGGCTTGGCTGTGGGGCGGAGAGCGGCTGCACGCCGAGACCACATTGGGCGCCCGTTTCCGTGCGGCCCGAAAGCGCTGGTTCGTCTGCGCTCTGGGGGGTCGCGAGATCCCGATATAATGATAAAAAAGAAGAGGAGCCCGTTTGGCCATCCCACATCAGAAGACCCTGATATACCTGCTCGCGTGCGCCGCGTTCACACTGGCCGCCTGCTCCGGACAGAAAGCCTCCGCCCGGGGAGGAATCAAGGCGCCCGAAACGAGGAAAAAGGCCCCGGATTTCACGCTGCGTGACGCTGAAGGACGGCAGGTGAGGCTTTCCGATTACCGGGGCAAGGTGGTGCTGCTTAATTTTTGGGCCACATGGGGTGGCCCGTGCCGGGTCGAAATTCCCTGGTTCATACAGTTCGAGAAGGAATATAAGGATCGCGGTTTCGCCGTCCTGGGAGTATCCATGGACGAGGACGGCTGGGACGCCGTTAGGCCCTACATCGCGCGGATGCGCATCAACTACCGGATCCTGATGGGCGATAGTCTGGTGTCGGATCTTTACGGAGGCGTGGATTCGCTGCCCACCAGCTTTATGATCGACCGCCAGGGGCGCGTGGCGCGGATGCACATTGGTTTGGTGAGCAGGAGCGAGTATCAGAATGACATCAACGCGTTACTGGATCAGCCGTCTGGCGCAAGCGGTGTTGCTGTTGGGGCTGACGCCGGCCTGGGCGCAGAATAGCGGTGTCTTGTCGGTCGCTCCGCCGCGCACGCTGGTCGTTAAGCGCGGTGCGGCTGCCGAGGCGAAGCTGGCGGTTTCCCTTCGCCCTGGCTACCACGTAAACAGCAACACCCCGGCGGAGGACTATCTCATCCCCCTGAGACTAAGCTGGAACGCTGCCCCGTTCACCGTATTGGAGACGGTTTACCCCCCGCCGAAATTGGAAAAGTACGCCTTTGCCGCCAAGCCTCTTTCGGTATATACGGGCGATTTTCAGATCGTCACCCGGTTCAAGGCACCTGCCGACGCGCCCGCCGGATCCGCAGTATTGAATGGCAAACTGCGTTATCAGGCATGCACCAACTCAATGTGCCTTCCGCCGCGGACTGTAGCGGTTCAGTTGCCGGTGGAGGTACGTTAAGCGAGGCGTGCGCCGTCTTCTAATCCGTCCGGGAGGAATCGGGGATGTCATCGCGTGGCTGCCGGCGCTTGAATCGCTCAGCACCAGCTACACCGAGGTTTGGGTTCCCGGGCCATTAAAGCCGCTGGTGCGCTGCGCGGACCGCGTCGAGGCAATCTCGGCGACAGGTCTTGATTCCTTCGGCATTCCCGGCCGCCAAGCCGCCCCCGGGCTAATCCAGAAGCTGGCTGGCTTTGATTCCATCGTAAGTTGGTACGGCACAGGGTGGGAAGAGTTTCGTCTGGCGGTCGAGGCGCTCAGCCTGCCATTTCATTTCTTCCCCGCCCTACCGCCGCCGGACGGGCCGGAGCACGCAGTGGATTACTTTCTAGCCCAAGCAAAATCGATTGGCGGGCGAAAAGTCGCAAATGCGCCGCGCATCGAGTGCTGCGCCAAGCGGTGCGAATTCGCCGTCATCCATCCCTTTTCCGGCAGCCGGCGCAAGAACTGGCCGCTGGAGCGTTTCCGGCAGGTAGGCCGGGAATTGAGCAGACGCCTGCCGGTCGCCTGGTGCGCGGGACCGGAAGAGAATCTGGAGGAGGCTACCCGTTTCGAGGACCTCTACGAGTTGGCCTGCTGGCTGGCTTCGGCGCGTCTGTACATCGGCAACGATTCGGGCATCACACATCTGGCCGCGGCTGTGGGTACGCCGGTGGTAGCGCTGTTCGGCGCCACCAACCCGCGGGTATGGTCTCCGCGGGGACCGCGCGTGCGCGTGGTCAGCGCACCGAGCATGGAGAACATTGGCGTGGAGGATGTGATCGAGACGGTCAGCGAAATCCTGCCGACGCTAGAATGATGCCCAGCAATCGCTGATCCCCCGGCACCCGGAACGGCTTGTCCACAGCAATCGTAAGAGTGACGGATGCCGAGCGCGGAGCAACATCCAGCGAGCGCAGGGTATACGTGCCTGGGGTGGGGTAACTGGCCTGCGCGACCAGTTCGTTATCCACGTAGAGCGAAACCTGCCTCGCAGGCGCCGGCCCCGGGATGCTGAAAGTGACCTCAACCGGCCGAGGCTCAGACGGGGCTTTCAGCAGGATCACCGCTTTGTCCGCCATCCAACGCCAGGCGCCCTGCTCGAGATCAT
>CAYSBM010000227.1:0-2859 GCA_964429095.1 uncultured Solibacteraceae bacterium
GAGAAGGTACTGATGAAAGATATCGGGAACCAGTCGCGAACCGGTTCGCCCAGCCCGGTCTGCTTCTTTACGTCGTGCGCCAAATGGCTCAGCGTGTAGCGTTGGGCGCGGCGCCGTTCCTCGCTGATCTCTTCATCGCGTCCGGTGAAGCTCACCGGCTGGAAGGAAAGGAAGGCAATCTTTTTGGGGTTATCCAGAGCGAATTGGATGATCCGCCCAACCTGCTCGTTGTTGATTCCATTGACGATGGTGACTACTGGAACAATTTCCACCCCCGCACGGTGCAGGTTGTCGATAGCCTGCAATTTCACGTCAAACAGGTTGCCTACCCTGCGGTGCGAATTGGCGGCATTCCCGATGCCGTCAAACTGTAGATACGCGTAGCGCAGCCCTGCCTCCGCCGCCGCCTGGGCAAACTCCGGACGCTTGGCGAATTCGATGCCGTTGGTAGCCGCTTGTACGCTCGTGTAGCCGACCTTGCGTGCGTAGCGGATAGCGTCCAAAAAATACGGCGACAGGGTCGGTTCGCCGCCGGAAAACTGCACCGACATCTGGCGCCGGGGCTTGATCGTAATCGCGTTGTCCAGCAGCGTGCGGATCTCGTCCCAACTTAACTCATGCACGAAACCCACCTGGTTGGCGTCCATAAAGCACGGATCGCACATCATGTTACAGCGGTTGGTGAGGTCGATGGTGAGCACCGAACCGCGCCCGTGGCGAATGGTGCTGGAGCCGTGGCGATGCAGGTGCTCGTCGTTGTGCGCTGGAATATCGCGCCCGGGAAACGCTTGCTCCAGATGACGGTAAAAGTCCGGATCGATCGACATCACGTCCTCGAAGTGGCCGTGCTTGGGGCCATCCTTCACCATCAGAATTTTGCCGTCGCGCTCGATGATCTGCGCTTTGATCTCCCCCAGAGGCTCGTGAAACAAGATCTTATAGTCGATTTCACCGTCGAGGATCTTCTTGCGGATCTCGGGCACGCACTTCGGGCACAGCGAGTCGGTCTGCCGAGGCCAGCCCAGCGGCGGCTTGGTCTTCTCGTAAGACTTCAGCAATGGCTTGTCGGACCATGCCGGGGTGAAAGAAGGGTTGGGCCGAATGGCGTTCAGCCTGGAAAAGACCTCCCAAGCTCCTCGGGCGGCTACGGCTACAGCTTTCTCCACATACTTGACGGGTTTATGCATGACATCTCCCAGTTAGAGAATCGATTTCTAATTCGAAGGCAGAGCCCCTCCAGACCACCGCCTCTCCAACTGACTATACCGGACCCTCTGCCGCACGCCTATCTAAATGAAGCGAAAGGCTATTTTGAGCGGCCGAACGGTTATAATCGGATTTCAGTGGTTTCCTCCATCAGCACCCTCCTGGTTAAGGAACTGGCGGCCGCGTGCGGCTTCGAACTGGCTGGAGTGGCGCGGGCTGGGCCCGTGGCTGACTATACGCGGTTCCAACAATGGGTCGAGGCCGGTATGGCCGGTGGTATGTCCTACCTTACCGGCCACCGGGCGGCGCTACGCCGGGATCCGCGGCTGCTCATGCCCGAGGCCAGGTCGGTGATTTGTGTCGGCAAACTATACAACACGGCGCAAGCTTACTCGGTAGATTTCCATGAGCCCGGCCGGGGGTGGATCTCGCGCTACGGCTGGGGCGAGGACTATCACCATGTGATGAGGCAAGGGCTCAGGCAACTCGCCCAAATGCTCCAGGCTTTGACACCCTCCCCGTTGGCCTACCGCATCGCCGTGGATACGGCGCCGCTGCTTGAAAGGAGCCTCGGCGCAGTGGCCGGGCTCGGCTGGATCGGCAAGAACACCTGCTTGATTAACCAAAACAAAGGCTCCTGGTTCTTTCTTGGTGAACTTCTGACTACGCTGGACATCGAACCCGGCGTGCCGGCGCCGGACCGTTGCGGCAGTTGTACGCGCTGTCTGGACGCCTGTCCTACCCGCGCGCTGGTGGCTCCCGGCGTGCTGGACGCGCGGCGCTGCATCTCGTATTTGACCATCGAGCATGCCGGGCCGGTGCCCGAGGAACTCCAGCCCGCCATGGGGAGGCATATCTTTGGCTGCGACATCTGCCAGGATGTGTGTCCCTGGAACCGGCGCGCGTCCACCAGTACAGACCAGCGCTTTGAGCCACGCCACTTCGCTCCCGATATCAGCGAGCTTACGAAGCTGGACGAAGCTGGGTTTCTACGGCGATTTCACCGCTCACCCCTGCTGCGGGCACGGTACTCGGGTTTCGTCCGCAACCTAAGGATCGCCCACGAGAACCTCGAATATGGACGATAAAATGGGGGTAGATGCCCCTGCTCGTTCTGGCCCTGTTTCTGCTTGCCTTGCCCGCCAGAGCTCAGGATCCCGAACTGGCCAGCGCGTTTGATCACTTCTATAACCTGGAGTACGACCAGGCTATCGCGCAGTTTAAACGTGGCATTGAAGAGAAACCGGACAGCCCGGAACGCTACAATTACCTCGCCCTGGCCATCCTGTTCCAGGAGATGTTCCGCTCGGGCGCCCTGGAAAGCGAGATGGTGACGGGAAATAATGCCTTCCTGCGGCGGCCTAAAATGAACCCCAGTCCGCAAGTCCAGCGCCAGTTCACGGAGGCCATCAATACGGCCATGCGTTTGGCTCAGTCGCTGCTGGAGCGCAACCCAAAGGACACCCGAGCGCTCTACGCCTTGGGGGTGGCCCATGGTTTGCGCGCCAATTACAACTGGCTGGTGCGCAAAGCCTGGCTGGATTCACTGCGGGATGCCACCACGGCGCGCAAGTATCATAACCGCGTCACAGACCTGGACCCAACCTTCATCGACGCGCGCTTGGTCGCGCTGGGCTACGTCTGGAGGAAGGG
>CAYSBM010000227.1:2869-5904 GCA_964429095.1 uncultured Solibacteraceae bacterium
TAGTGGGCAGCCTTCCTTTGGCCTACAAGATGCTAGGGTTCCTTATCGGTTTCCGCGGCGACAAAGAAGCTGGAATCCGCACGCTGCAACTGGTGGCGCAGAAGGGCCACTTTAACCGTGTGGACGCCGAAGTGCTCTTGGCGGCCATCTATCGCCGTGAGCGGCGAGCCAAAGACGCGCTACCGCTGTTGGCCGACCTGATCCGCCGCTACCCGCGCAATTTTCTTCTGCGATTTGAGAAATCCCAGATGTGCAGCGAAGCGGGCGACAAAGCTTGCGCGTTAGGGGAATTGCGGCAGATCGAAGAATTAAAGGCTTCCGGCGCCCCAGGTTACCAGCGCGTCAGTACGGATAAAATCTTGTCGGCCCGCGGAATCGTCCAATTCTGGTACGGCGATTTGGATGATGCCATCGCGAACCTCCGCCAAGTGACTGCCCACGCCGACGAGCTGGACCTCAATACCGGCGCCTACTCCTGGCTGCGCTTGGCTGAAGCGCTGGACTTAAAGGGCTGCCGCTCGGAGGCGCTGGCCGCTTACCGGCAGACCATCGGCTACGCTCCGCAATCGGATGCGGCCAAGGAGGCCCGGCGATACCTGGAAACCCCCTACCGCCGTAAGCACCCTTGACGGGCCGCTGTCCTCACCACGTCTTGCGGTAGGCGTCGCCCTGCTCGGCGCGCATTCGGGTCGTGTTGGCGACCCACTTGGTGGAGGCGTCCAGCTCATTCGTCCAGGCCGCCAAACCGCTGGCATGCTTGGCGATGGCTTCAAATATCCGGTGCGCAATCAAAAGGTTGCCGACCTTATTGGCATGTACGCCGTCGGGGTTGATCAGCCAGTCGGCTCCGCCTTCGGCGTCCCAAGGGTCCGCCAGCACGCAGTCGAACTCTTCGGCCAGGCTGCGGATGCAGCCATTATACTTGAGCGTCGCTTCGATGCTGCCTTTATCGTACGGGGGATAGCTCTTCCAGCCCGTCATGTAATAGACGGTGGTGAGCACAATCATGGGAGCGCAGGTCTTTTTGACGTCGCCGATGATGGTAGCCATGTCCTGGCGAAACTCGTCAACGGGCATGCCCGCGCGCATGTCGTTCAGCCCGTAAGCCAAGATGAACAGATCAGGCTTGAGCTCGATGACGTCTTTGTGATAGCGCTCCAAAGCGCTGGGCTTGCGGGACTGGGCGTAGCCAGGGCTGCGCGGCGAAATGGCGTTCGCGCCAATGCCTTTGTTGTAATACTCCACGGGGCGCTGCTGGCAGGAATTGATCAGGCGGCGCAGCACGTCCGCATAACGGTCGTCGGGCAGCACTTGCAGCCACGGGCCGCCTTCGACGGTGCTCTCGCCCATGATGACCATCCGCCGGAACGGCTCTTTATGGTAGTCTTTGGGTCTTTGAAAAGCTGGCGCGGTTTCGCGGGTTCTCGCCCCAGCGGGCATATCCCCTATCGCCAGTGATGAAGACCTCACAAACTTACTCCGATTCATCTTTCGTTGCCGACCCTGCCCGGCCAGAACGCCCGAACCCGGCTTATTGGACCACTTCTAGCTTCACGGGCTGTTCGATAAACTTGGGCTCTTTGCCTGGCGTCAACACAGCCACGCTGTACCGCATGGGGGTCGCCTTGGCGGGCACCGTAAAGGTAATAGATGTGTCGGTCTGTTCTGTGATCTGGCAAGGAATGTCGTTCTTGCCATCGGTGAGGAAAACCTGCACCACATGCTGCTTGGTCAAATTCTCGCCCAGGGCTTTGACGGAGGCGCCGACTTTGGCCGACGTCGGGTCCACCGACTTGATCGATGGAATAGTAGTCTGACCCGGCAAGGATAGGGCAACGAGCATCAGGACGGCGAGCAAGAAGACAGAAGATGCTTTCATCTGGAACATTCCTCCAATGAAATGCTATGCTGATTCGCCGCCGATTGCAAGCCAGGATCACTCGCAAAGGGGCTCGAAGCACACCCTAAGCTGGGCACAGTCCGGCGAGGGCTTGGCCGGTTTCTCGCTCTACTCGATCATGCAAGCTGTTGCCGTGCGCGTCCATGGTCACGATGGCCAGAAAATCTTTCACCTTAAGATGCCACATGGCCTCGGGAACGCCGAATTCCAGCAAGTGGACTCCGAGAACCTTCTCGACATTGCGGGCGTAAACCTGCGCCGCTCCTCCGATGGCGTGCAGATAGACGGCGCCGCATTCTCGCATGGCGTCCAATGTCTTGGCGCCCATTCCTCCTTTGCCGATCACGCCCCGCAGGCCGTAACGCCGGATGAGTTCACCCTGGTAAGGCTCCTCGCGCATGCTGGTTGTAGGGCCGGCGGCATTGGTATACCACTCGTCGCCACGCTTGAGCATCACCGGGCCGCAGTGGGAGATGCTGCCGCCGTTCAAGTCCACCGGTGGAGGGTTCTTCATCAGGTAAGCATGCACGCTGTCGCGTCCGGTATAGATCTCGCCGCTGATGAGGACGACGTCGCCGACCTTAAGCGCGCGCACGGTTTGCTCGCTCAGCGGGGGCGTGAGGACGATTTCGCGCCCTGTGAGTGGTATTCCGGCGGAAGCCGCCATACGTTCAACAGGCCGCTCAGGATCGCGGTAAAGCCAATTGGTGATGGCGCCAGACGCATCCAGGCGCACGCCGAGACGCCGGAAAGCCCAGCAATCGTACGCCACGGAAACGAAGAAACTGGCCGGAAGACGGTTCGCCGCCGTGATCTTGCATCCGATTAACGACGCCTGGCCCCCGAAACCCATGGCGCCCACACCGATGCGGTTGGCTTCCGCCATGATTTCTTGTTCCAGTTTGGCGAGCGCCGGCTCCGGATTGGTATCGTCCAGGGGCCGGAACAACTGCTGCTTGGCCAGCAAGTAGCCGTGTGCCCGGTCGCTCCCAATGGCCACCCCCAAAGCTCCGGGAGCGCAGCCTTGCCCTTGAGCCTGCCACACAGAGTGCAAAATGCATTTCTTCACCCCGGCCAGCGTCCGGTCCGCCATGCCCAAATGGTCGAGTTGACAGGGCAGGGAATACTGTATGTT
>CAYSBM010000228.1:0-5903 GCA_964429095.1 uncultured Solibacteraceae bacterium
GTGCTGCCCGTCCCCGTCCAGGCGGATTACATACTCGTAGCCGAGTTCGTAGGCCAGTTTGTAACCGGCTTGCACAGCCCCGCCCAGCCCCAAGTGATGCGGCATCGGCAGCACTTCGGCGCCCGCCTGGCGCGCCGCCGCGATGGTGGAGTCCGCCGAACAGTCGTCTATCACCAGCACCGGTACGCCCGGCAGCGCCGCGTGGATTTCCTCCACGACACGGCCGACCGCACCCTCTTCGTTGTATGCGGGTACGATGATTAGCACTGAGCCTGGCCCCCCGGAAAGCGTCATAGCGCAGCGACCTCTTTCACGGCAATGGCATGGCGTTCAAGCAGCGCGGCGAACTCGCGCGGGCTGATACGCGCGTTCTGCCGGATCCGGCGGCGTTTCTCGCGCAGCCGGGGCCAGTTGGCCAGCGCGGCTCCATGCGCCCGCAGAATAAACCAGGCCAACTCGGCGAAATTGCCCCCCTGCCTCCCATATTCGGCCGCCGCGCCGCGCCGCCGGAGCGCGAACCACGCGTGCCAGAAATAACGGGCGGCCGATGCCAACGGCGCTAAGGCCAGCAAACGCGCCGGGTAGTTCTTGACCAGCACGAACAGACGGTTGCGCTCCACATAATACGCCTTCATCGCCGAAGCCCGCCCGGCCGAATGCGAGTAGCGATGCTCAACCACCGCCTCCGGGACGTACAAGCAATGCCAGCCCGCCCATTGCGCCCGCAGACCCAAGTCCGTATCTTCGCAATAGAGAAAGAAGTCCTCGTCGAAGCCGCCGGTTTCATCGAGCATCGCGCGGCGGTACAAAGCCGCGCAACCGCTGGGGAACAGCACCTGCTCGCGGCCGGCAAAGGCCGAGGCCGGCAACTGGTGGCCGCGCTGTTTAGCCGAGGCGTCGCGGGCGATCAGCATGCCGGCCGAATCCAGAACTCCGGCGCCGCGTAACACAATCCGCGGTGCGCACATTCCGGCGCGCGGATCGCTTTCGGCCGCCTCCAAGAGCGCCCGCGCCCAGCCGGGCTGAACCACCGCGTCGTCGTTCAGC
The DNA here is from genome assembly GCA_964429095.1 of uncultured Solibacteraceae bacterium. Classification (GTDB taxonomy): domain Bacteria; phylum Acidobacteriota; class Terriglobia; order Bryobacterales; family Bryobacteraceae; genus JAJFUV01. The sequence continues at coordinate 1,048 of CAYSBM010000228.1, forward strand.
GCCGCCACATATGGGGCTACCGAAGCCCGGTAAACGGCATTGATGGCGGCGCCGTAGCCGAGATTGCGGGGATTCTCAATCACCCGCACGCCTGCGCCGGCCAGCCCCCGCTTGCGCACCAGCCGCTGGCCGCTATTGTCCACCACAACCACTTCCACGCCGGCGCCGGTCTGCGCCGCCAGCGACTCCAGACACTCTGCTAGCGCCCCATCCGCCGACAATGTGGGAACCGCCACCGTAACCCAGCTTGCAACCAAGTTACGATTTTACGCCATCTTACTCGCGGCAACCGGCGCAACTGCGCTCAAAGCGGTTGCTCATTGGACAGCGAGGCAGGCATACTTGTTCCAAGCCAGATCCTCGTCCGAGCGTCTGCCTCTTACCACCAGAACCACCGGCACGCAATCACCCGAGGAGGCTGCCGCCGGAACTTCCACGTTGACTTGGAGAACTCCGCTGATCAAACCGGGAGCCGAGCCTGCATAGGAGACGTTTGCCCGTTTGTTGTCGATCCATGCTTCCACCGAGCCCGAATAGGATTCGATTCCACCCACTACGACCCCATCCTGGCCCGTGCCCCCACCGGCGGTCCCATATAGCATCACGGTTCCGCCTTTAGCGATCTTGTTGGCCGGACCGTTAACCTGGTAGGAGGGCCAATTTAGCGCCGCCGCTTGGCCTGTCCCGCTTTGATTCAAGGTGAACAACCCGGGCACGGCGGTCACCACATCCACTCTGACCGGCGGCGTTTGCTGCCCGTTGTGTTCGATCACCACCTGCACGCTCTGCCTTCCGGCCACCGAGTAAGGCACCGCTCCGCTTATTTGGTTGGCGGAGACGTAAATAAGCGGCGCAGCCATTCCGTCAAATAGCACCCGAGTGTTCGCTATTTGGGTTGGGAAACGTTTTCCCCCATCCTCAAGCTGCGCATTCACTACAGCCGGGGGGCCGAACGGCGACATCGGGAAGAGCGTGAATAATTCCCCGGGCGCGACCCTGCCGCCCGCGTAATTAGCTGCATTGGTAATGCACCTGCGGCAGATGATCCCTGGCTCCAGGCGGCTGACGGCGCTGCTCCCGTCAATAGAAAACCCTTCTCCTAAATAAACGTTGCCTCGGCTGTCAACGGCGGTCCCATTGGCGCCTAAGATTACGTTCTTGGCGGGCAAACCATAGCTCCGCTGATAATTCGGCGCGTCGATACGGCCTCCGATCCAATGGATGAGGCCACTGGAATCAATCATTCGTATCCGGCCTCCAGAAAGCTCCGCCAGGAAAAGGTTCCCGTCCCGGTCGGCAGCCATGGACATCACATTGACTTGCGCTGAACTGGCTGGGCCTTCGTCGCCTGAGGAACCGCTCGTGCCTGGCCCCGCGATGCCTACCACCGCTCCACCCGGCGGCATCTTGCGGATCTCCGCCCGGTTGCCGCCGACGACATAATACACGTTGTCCTGCCCGTCTACGGCCACCGGCCCAGTCTGCGCTCCGAATTGGCTTTCGAGGCTATACGTCACGCCCGTGGGGGTAATCTTGTAAGGCAACATATCTCCTCCCAGGTAAAGGTTCCCCCCACCGTCGGAAGCCAGGTAGGTTGGGCCCCAAAGGCAGAGTTGCTTGGCGGACTTGCCGGCGTTCATGCTGGGCGAACAACTCTCCCAATCCACACCGGCGAAAGTCTCTATTATTCCGTCGGGGCGGACGATACGGACCCGCCTCGCCTGGCGGTCTGAAAAATAGATATTGCCCGACGGATCAACCGCAATCGCCACGGGCGCGCCAATATCGGCCGCGGCCGCCGGCCCCCCATCGCCGGAATATCCTGGAGTGCCCGTGCCAGCCAACACAGTGGCTGTCCCACCGCTAGTAACTTTCCAGATCCTGTAGCCCAGCTCGTCGGCGATGTAAACGTTATCTTGCTGGTCCACCGCCAGGCTTGAGGCCTGGAACAATTGAAGCTGTGAAACGTGCTTGCCTTCGCCCAGCAATGCGGCATTCATCGTGCCGGCCAGCGTGGAGATCATATTGGAAGGCGATATCCTTCGGAGCCGCTTGTAGTCTGAGAAGTAAAGGTTTCCCGCGTTATCACGGGTAATCTTCCGCGCCCGGGCAATACGCGCCGAGGTCGCTGGGCCGCCATCGCCGCTGAAACCGCCACGGCCGAACATTTTATCGTCCGAGACACCCGAGCCGGCAATGACCGTGCAGGACTTGTTTTGGTTGCACCGGGCGATAAAGTGCGAAACGCTTAGATCGGAATAGTTGGTAAAGTAGATATTGCCTTGGGGATCCACTGTGGCTCCGGCAAAGGTGAGCCCGAACTTGGCGCCAGCCGGGAGTCCATTCATTTGGATGGAGTAGTCTAGCACATTTGTAATATTGCCTCCCGGCGTGAACTTTCGGATTGTGGCGTACTCGACTACATAAAGAGCGCCGTTGCCGTCAATCGCCAGGTCCAGGATCGTCATAAACCTGGCGTTCACCGCCGGCCCGCCGTCGCCGCTGTCGCCAAAGGAACCGCCGGCAAGGGTGGTTAGAATCCCGGTGCTGGCTGAAATCCGGCAGACGCGATATTTGTCGTTTGCGGCAAAATACACGTTGCCGTTGTTGTCCACAACTACCGCAACAACATCTTGAATATCGGCATTGGTGGCCAGTTGACCCTCACCCGAACTCCCCTGGATCCCCCCTCCGCCAATCACGTGCAGGATCCCGTCCGCAGTCACCTTCACCACCCGGTTGGAAGTGCCTATGTAAACGTTCCCCGACGCGTCTGTAGCCACCGATGTGGGGGCATTCAGACAAGTCTGCGTGGCCAAACGGGTGTCTACGCTAACGCCACGCACGCCGTTACCGGCAAATGTGTCGAAGGAACCATCCGGTCTTAAGCGGTACACACGGTTGGCGTCCGGAACGGCGAAATAGAGGTTTCCGCTGTTATCGCTCGCCACACCGTCAATAAAATGAAAATAGGCCTCCACCGCACGTGGTCCAGCAGCCTGGAGCGGCGGGGCAGCCGCATACCCTCCCCAACCCTCAAAAGCGTATGCTGGCGGCGTAGCGCCGCGAGTGCTGGACGGCGCCAACACCGGCGCCAGCGTCAGGCACGCAAGCGTACAGTTAAGTGTTAATTTCCGCATAACTCCTTCATTAGGATATGGAAGTGATCAATTCAGGGCGTTTCGGGCGCCTTCAAGAAAGCGGCTTGCGCGCGGCATGCCTGCCTTCTCTATTACTTTTCGGTTGTGGCAAATAGCACTTTAGGTTGGCCGTGGCCGTGCCGATGCAGACAATTTCCGGCCGCCGGCCTCCGAAATCCGCCACATCACAGCTGGCTGCCGCCATGCCGCCCTGGTCCACAGGCACGCGGCGCCAGCGGCCACCGGTAGCGTCCTCCGACCTGTAGACGTACACGCTGTGGTCGCCGCCGCGGTAGCCGGCCACAATCTCATCGCGCCCGTCACCGTCGAGATCCACAACCAGCAATGCGTGGCCGTCCACCATGCCGCTCTCAATCACCTGCCTGCGCCACACGCTTTGCTCTTCGAAGTACACCACGAGTTGATGCCCGTGCCACGGCTCGATGGCGGCCAAAAACCGCTTGCGGCCCATACGGCCTACAGCTACGTCGCTCGATCCGCTCTTGGGCCACCTGGCGGGATCGCCTTTGGCAAGCTCTTGCAGCCTCCAGCGGCCGTCTCTTTCCAGCTTCAAGAGATGGATGCCGGACATGCTCGCGGTAAGGATCTCGTCGCGGCCGTCATGGTCCCAATCGGTCACATAAATGCCGTGCATTACGCCTTCGATCCGGTCCGTGATCAACTCCCGCTTCCAGGCCCCAGGACGGTAGAAGACCAGCGGCGTACCGGCGCGATAGTCCGGAGGCGCGGCACCGGCGGCGGCCAACGGCGCGTTCACCACTACCGGTTGTCCACTATCATCAACACGCGCCAACCGCAGGCGATGGGAGGTTGGCAACCGGTCGATCTCGCGGATCGACCACGGCGCCCGCGGATCGCCCTGGTGAGTGAGAAGGCTGACCAAACCCACGCTCTTAGATGGCTGCGGCGAGAATTCCTCGGCCAGCACAATTTCAGCAATTCCGTCGCCGTCCCAATCGAAGGCCGCGGCGTTGATCATGCGCCGCCGCCCTCTCACGATCGTGTGACGCGCCCAGCCAGGGTTCTCAAACCATACCAGTTCATCCAGATCGCTGGCCAGCGCGAGTATGTCGTTCCGCCCGTCGCCGTTTAAGTCCACCGCCAAAACCTGGTAGCCGCCTTTGAGACCGGTAGCGATCGTGCGTTCCGTGAACTGGAGGAAGGCTGTAGCCGCCATGGCAAAACTGAGGACCAGGTTTGAAACGGGGTACACAAGAAAGTGTACTCAATCCTGTACAATCATGCAGGGAGATTTCTTCGGCATGTCCAGCAGCGTTAGCGGTTCGCGCGTCTCACGCCGCAATTTTTTCGCCGCCGGCGCGACGGCGGTTTCCGCCTCTAGAGTTCTAGGCGCCAGTGATCGCGTACGGCTCGGCATTATCGGCACGGGCAACCGCGGTTCTTACCTGATGACCGTGGCCAACAAAGTGGGCGGACATGAGTGGGTGGCGGTCTGCGACGCCTGGGACGTACGCCGCCGCGCCGCCATGAAGATCGCCGGAGCAACGGTTGCCGAATATGGCGACTACCGGCGTCTGCTGGAACGCAAAGACATCGACGGGGTCATCGTGGCCACCCTCGATCACCTGCATGCGCAGATCACCGTTGACGCCTGCCGCGCCGGCAAGGATGTGTATGTGGAAAAACCCATGACTTCGCTGCCCATGCAAGGCCATGAGATGGTGCGCGCCGTGC
>CAYSBM010000229.1:0-1577 GCA_964429095.1 uncultured Solibacteraceae bacterium
TTCGCCAGTAGTTGTGTTTCCGCGCGGTTCTCCGGTTGGAGATCTTCGAACGGATTGACCACAGGAGCAGGCCATAGCGATCACGAGTGATCCGCGATCATTTCCCGAGTCCCCAGGTGAACCGGATCATGAACTCAAGCTGGTCCGATCTTGTCTGAACATCGTGTGACCACGGATAGAGATCCTTAGCCCAACGCGTATATCGGGCGCTTGGGGCAAAGGCGGTCCTGTGCCACACGCGCTCGACTCCCAAACCAATGCTGAGCCCGCGGTGCGATGGGTTGGTTGTGTTCAGATTCCCTGCCGTCCGCAAAGACGGACCACCTTCAAGAAAGATCGAGGCCGGGCCAGCCGGAACCCGGTATCTCGCCAGCAGCGGAAACTGCCATGTCACAACGGTCGCCGGAGCGTAGCCAACGCTTCCATCCGGGTAGAACGATGCCGATTGCTTGTAGTGCAACGTCTTGTAATGCTCATCGACAGCAAACGAAAAACGTCTGTTAACTGGGATTTCGATCGTGGGGCCAAAGATGAAGCCGCCGGCGTCGGAAACCGCAATATTCGGATTGAAGCCTGGTGTCGGGATGTAATGCGACACGAAGTCTTTGTTTGCATATCCGCCAGCGACGGCGCCCAGCGAGACTCGCTGGGCATGCGCGGAAGAGGCCAGTACCAAAAACGAGACAGCCAGAATCAGAATTCGCCGCACTGGATTCGTGCGAAACGTTGACGGCAACACCGAGCGCTCAATCATGACAGTTAAGGGACGATTGAAAGACTGTTCGACGGACGGCGAACCAGTTGGGTTTCAATTGGCCGCAGCCCGGTTGGACACTTTCGAACTGCCCTGAGTATTCATTGACAGAGCCAGACGACGCGCCAGGCCGCTCAGCGGAAGCCGTTGTGGACCGGAAGGACCGGCGTCCATGGATTTCCGCGATCGATCGACGCGCGATGCTGTCACCGCGATTGCTCAGCTCCTCGCCATCGCATACCAGCGCTATCGGCGCGCGCAGCGCATCGGCGCGGAACGGAGTGAAGTTCCCCACCAGTCGATGCGCGACAGTTGTATCACATCACCGCGACATGAGCGCAAATACACCCCAGCCCAGGTATGGACGGGTGTAGGTGGCGTAGCGTACCGGCGCCGCGCTCAGTTCGGCTCGAACCTCGTTCGCGAAATCATCGTCGGAATTCGTATCGAGCCATCGGCGCATCGTGAGCCACTTCGCGGCCTCGTATCGGTCCCAGCTGTCTTGATCTGCCAGAACCATTTCCACAACATCGTAACCAAGGTTGCCAAAAGATGCGAGGAGTTCTGCAAGCAAGAGAAAGTCTGAGATGGAACCGGCGCCGCATCCCTTGGCGACCTCCTCTGTTGGCGGCAATTGCCGCCAGTATGGCTCGCCGATGAGGATGATCCCTCCCGGGCGGAGACTCTTAGCCAGAAGCCCGATGGTGCCGGCAACTCCCCCACCGATCCAGGTCGCGCCGACACAGGCTGCCACCCCGCCCCTTTCGCCGGCGACGTAGCCAGTAGCGGCGCCGTGAATGAACTCGACTCGCTAGGCACACCC
>CAYSBM010000229.1:1587-5852 GCA_964429095.1 uncultured Solibacteraceae bacterium
GTGCCCAGGTGCACAGCATCTCGCCCGAACCGCTGCCGAGGTCGAGCACACAAGTCCCAGGTTCCAGGCGCAATGCGGCTCCGAGGATGGCAAGCTTCTCGGGTGTGAACGGGTTATGGATGCGGTGAGCGCTTTCACTGACGTTAAAGATCCGTGGAATATCCATCACGAACTCCCCTCATGGCCTAATAAATCAGGCAGAAACGCCTCCAGCCGGGCCACGCGCTCAACCATTCTCAGCATACAAGGCGCTCGTCAGGCCCTGACGGTGAATCTTCGGCCGTGCTAGCGCCGGTCCCACGGCAGGGCAAGCGTGGGCCGGTAATAGTACCGTGTCATCCGGAATTCGATGCGGGCGCCGCAGCCGGGCTCCAGACGCAGCTCGGCCACCGGACCGCCGATGGCGGCTGTTTCGTTTTCGATTTTCGCCGTATCGAAGCGGTGTTCGCCATAGGCGCCCGCCTCTACCAGGGCGGTTCGCGCATCGGCCGGGTTCAAGTTCACCAGCGTGAGCACGGCCGAATCCGCGGCGAGCCTTTCAACCAGCGCCGCCACATCCTCGGGCAGCCCGGCTCGGCGGCGCTCCGGGTCAAAATACCGAAAACGGCTGTGCAGCGTCCAGATGCGTCCGCCGAAATAGCCTCCCAGCATCAGATTCACTAGCGCATCGGTCTGGGCCGGGTTGAGTTCCAGCAAATAATCCGCCAAACGCGTCTGGGCGGTGGTCTGGTCTTCGCGGACTGCCTGCATGGCCCGGCGTACGCGATCCAAATCATCCGACAGCGCCTTCTCTGGATAGGTTGGATCCAGCCCCTCGAGATACGCCATCCAGCCGGTCTTCGGCACGCGCTCCAGATCCCTGCGGTCCATCGACCACAAGTAAATTTCCGTCAGCCGCGAAACATAAGGGTTCTCAATGTAGTGATACCACTGAGGCGGTCCGTTGAACTTGTACCCCCGCGGATCGCCGTACATGCGCGGCAGCAGGAGCTTCCCCTGCATCTCCTTCTTGTGCGCGTAAATGTTGTCCATCTGCCGGCGCAGCACATCGACGTAGCTCCCGTCGCCCGTAACCAGCAAGGCGGCACTGAAACCCGGCCAGGCGCCGGCTTCGAAATTATTGCGGTGCGCGATTTTCTCGATCTCGCCGTCAAAGATAGTGAAGTTCCAGCCGTAGGTTCCCTTCCACCACTGGCCCCCATATTCGCCGCCGGGTCTTCCATCCAGGCCCACATTCGAGGGGATGTTGCCCCCGCATGCCTCGGTCCTCTGCTTCCAGGCGCCCACGTACTCGGTGATCCATTGGCGATATTTTTCCTCGCCGGTGAGCGCATAAGCGTTCAGCGCCAGGGTTGTGGCGGCCAAGTTGAGCGGGTTGTCGCCCACGCTGTCCAAATACTCGGCGCAGTGCGCCAGCATCTTCGGATACCAGGCTTCCAGGTCCAGCATCTTGCTGCGGCCCGCGGGGTTATGGAGAAGATGGAACTTGCCGGGAACCGGATCGCCCACCCAATCATAGACCGTGGCTTTGTGCAACATGGGTCCCCGGCTGCCATTCCAGATGCTCCGGATCAGTTTCTTCTCAGGGTCGTAGTTGGGCGCTTCGCGGTCTTCGTTCATGTAGAAACCCGCGAAGCGCTTCATGCGTTCGATGTAACGCCGATTTCCAGGCTCGGACAGCCCGAGCAGCATGAAGGCGCGCATGCCCTCTCCGGTGTGGAACCAGTCGGATTGGGTGATGAATTCCTTGTAATAGGCTCCGTTCTCCGCCAGTTTCGTCAGGCGGGTGCGGAGTTCGCCGTACTGCCTCCAGTGGCCCTCCTGCGCTTTCTTGTAGAGCTCCAGAACCGTGTCCGAGCCGCCCAGCGCGTGCAGCAGCGTCCAATTGAAGAAAGTCTCGATGGCGTCGTCCGGCCCGTCCAAAGTACCCCAGCGCGGCGTGTGCAGCAGATAACCGCGCGCGTCTAAATACTTGGCGGCGAAGCGCTCACAGGCGAGCGAATTGAAACGCAGGAGTTCACGTTCAAGCAGCGCCCAGTATGGCGGCGGCATGGGCGACTTCACCGTCAAAGGCGCCCCCGCCACGGCCGTCTCCCCAGCTAAGACAAGCACCAGAACTGCAAGCCATAAGCTCATCAACGGCATTGTACCGGAGTGGGCAGCCAGCGAAACTTGTACGATAGGAGAATCATGAAAGCCTGCCTCATCTCAATTGCTTGCCTTGCCACGGCGCTGGACTTTGGCGCCGGAAAGCGCTATGAGCCAAACTGGGCGTCCATTGACAGCCGGCCCACTCCCGCCTGGTTCACCGCAGCCAAGTTCGGCATATTCATCCACTGGGGCGTTTATTCTGTGCCGGCCTACGGCAAAGTCGGCACTTACGCCGAATGGTACTGGCACCAGTTGAGCAAAGGCCCCAACGACAGAGGCCAGCCAAACCTCACCTGGTGGTTTCATAAACGGGTCTACGGAGAGGACTTTCGCTACCAGAATTTCGCACCCATGTTCCGCGCCGAGTTGTTCGAGCCTGCCTATTGGGCCGAAGTGTTCGAAAAGTCCGGCGCCAAGTACGTGGTGCTGACCTCGAAACACCACGAAGGCTTCACACTTTGGCCGAGCCGGGAAGCCGACCGGAGCTGGGGCAAGCCCTGGAACAGCGCCGCCGTCGGGCCGAAGCGTGATCTGCTGGGCGACCTCACCCAAGCCGTGCGCTCGCGCGGCCTGAAAATGGGCATTTATTATTCACTCTACGAGTGGTACAACCCGCTGTGGCTAGCTGACAAACCGCGGTATGTCGCCGAGCACATGCACCCGCAATTCAAAGACGTGGTGACGCGCTACCAACCCTCGGTCATCTTCTCCGACGGCGAATGGGATCTCAGCAGCGCCGAGTGGCGCTCGCCCGAGTTGCTGGCATGGCTGTTCAACGAATCGCCAGTGAAAGACGAAGTAGTGATCGACGACCGCTGGGGCAAAGATACCCGTCACAAGCACGGCGGTTATTACACCACCGAATACACGGCCGGCCTGGAGGGATCCACCCACCCCTGGGAAGAGAGCCGCGGCATGGGGCATTCCTACGGTTACAATCGGGCCGAACAATTGAACGACTACCGCTCGGACCGCGAGCTGATCCTGATGCTGATCGACCTGGTGAGCCGCGGGGGCAACCTCCTGCTCGACATCGGTCCCACGGCCGACGGGCGCATTCCCGTGATCATGCAGCAGCGTCTGATCCAAATCGGCCGCTGGCTCTTGACCAATGGCGAGGCGATTTATGGATCCCGTTGCTGGACACGTACCCGGCAATGGAGCGAAGGCGTGCAGCCGAAACTCGAAACCGGAGAGTACATGAAGCGTTACGAAGTGACCGATTATGTGGACAGCGCCCGGCCGGGCCAGGCCGTCATCGAATGTTTCTTTACCGCCAAGGGCCCGGATTTGTACGCCATCATTCCCCGCTGGCCTGGCCGCCAGTTCGTGGTAAGAGACGTCTCCGCGCCCCGGCAGATGAAGGTTTCGCTACTGGGGCGGCCGGGCCTGCTCCGGTGGACGGCGCGCGGCAAGGATGTGGTTGTCGAGATGCCCTCTGCAACGGGAGACCCCGCTCAAACGCAGTGGGCTTATGTATTAAAGCTGGAAGGACTGGCGAGGTAACCGAGACGTGATCACGCGCAGAATGCTGGTGAATGCGCTGCTGGCGGCGCCCGCGGCGGCGCGCCGGGCAGGCAGGGGTAAGCGGGTGGTCTTTGTGGTGGGAGACCAGGAGTACCGTTCGGAAGAGTCCATGCCGGCCTTCGCCCGCCTGCTTGAAGCGCACCATGGCTTTCAGTGCCGCGTTCTGCTGCCGCGCGATCCTCAAACCGGCCAGGTGGACCCGCGGATTTCGAATAACCTGCCGGGGCTGGAGGCGCTCGACAAAGCCGATCTGATGGTCTTGTTTCTGCGCTTCCAGGAGCTGCCCGACTCCCAAATGAAACACATAGTCGGCTACACCGAACAAGGCCGGCCCATCGTCGCTTTGCGCACATCGACCCACGCCTTCAACTACCAGAAGAACCCCGCCAGCCCTTACGCACGGTATAGCTACCGCAGCCGGGATCCGGAAGGCGGTTACGGGCGTTTGGTGCTGGGGGATACCTGGGTGGGCCATTACGGGGTCCATCAAAAAGAAAGCACCCGCGGCCTGCCCGCGCCGGGCATGGAGCGGCACCCGGTCCTGCGCGGAGTCGAGGATGTCTGGGGGCCTTCGGACGTTTACGCCA
>CAYSBM010000230.1:0-5845 GCA_964429095.1 uncultured Solibacteraceae bacterium
AACTGGAAATCCTGCTCTGCGACTACCTGGACGGTGCGCTCCCCGCGGAGCGCAAGGCTGAGCTGGAGGCACACCTTGCCGGTTGCGCGGTTTGCGCCAGCATGGCCGACGACGCCCGGGCGGCGGTAGAGTTGATCGAGCGGGCGGAACGGGTGGAACCGCCTCCAGAGTTGCTGACGCGGATTTTGTTCGACTTGCGGGGCGAGGTTCACCGGCAAGCGCCGGTTGCCGGCGGATTAGGGCGCTGGTTTGCGCGATGGTTGCGGCCTGCTCTGCAACCGAAATTTGCCATGGGTATGGCTATGACCGTTCTTTCGTTGTCCATGCTGGGACGATTCGCCGGGATTCAAGTCCGGCAACTCAACCCGGCGGACCTGGACCCGGCCCGGATTGTAATGAACATCGAGGACCGAATCTATCGCGGCTGGCTGGCCGTGGTTAAGTACTACGAAAGTCTGCGGTTGGTTTACGAAATCCAAACCCGCATCCAGGAGTGGACGGTCCCCGAAGACGATGATCAGGCTGCACCGGGCGAGGAAGCCGTTCCGCCCGCCACTGGCGGCGAGACCGTCCGGAAGCCATCGACCGATAGAAATCAGCGAGGTGCAAAATGAACTGCGCGAACCATGCGGAGGTTGCTGCGACGGCCTACTGCCGGACCTGTGGAAAGGCTCTATGCCAGGAGTGCCAGCGTCGGGCCGAAGGCGCCATCTTTTGCCTCGAACATGTTCCCGTGCCTCGGCCTCCGGCCCCGGCTGCGAACACAGGGGCTCCTCCTGTGCCGGAGCCGGGAGTGAGTCCGGGGCTGGCGTTCGTCTTGGGATTGATTCCCGGCGTGGGGGCCGTTTACAACGGGCAGTACGCTAAGGGCGTGATCCACGTCGTGATATTGGGTCTGCTAATCAGCATTACGAATTCGGGCACAGTGGGAGTCCTGGAGCCGCTGTTCGGGCTTCTGATCGCCTTATGGTTCTTCTACATGGCCTTTGAAGCCTACCACACGGCCAAGAGAAGGCAACTGGGGCAGCCAGTGGATGAGTTTTCCAGCTTGTTGCCGATGAAGAACCGGCGTGGCGATTTTCCTGTTGCCCCCGTGGTTCTGATTGCGGTGGGCGTCTTGTTCCTGCTCCATAATCTGGATCTACTGAGGCTCTACCAGGTACTGCGGTTTTGGCCGGTATTGTTGATTGCTTTGGGAATCTACATGCTTTACGGCCGCTTGAGTGGCGGCTGCAACGGCAGGGAGGTGGGTCATGAACAGCGCTAGAGAGAATCTGTGGCGCGCCGTCCGCGGTCCTGTGATGCTGATTACGGTGGGGGTGTTATTCGCCGTGGATCACTTCGGCCCCTACGGCATAGGCCGTACTTGGCCCGTGATTTTGATCGTGTTGGGTTTGCTGAAACTGGCCGAGAGGACTAGCGCGTCTCCATCTGCGCCGGTTGATCGCCCCCAGGGAGATCCGTCATGAGACCGCGTGCCATTGCCGGTCCCGTCTTGCTGATTCTGATTGGCGTGTTGTTTCTGGCCAAGAACCTCCACGCCGAGCTGCCGTGGGTCGATCTGGCGGCGCAGTACTGGCCCTTTCTGTTGATCTTGTGGGGCTTACTGCGCCTCGCCGAGGTGCTGGCCTGGTGGCACAGAGGCAAACCTGTGGAGCGGGGAATCACGGCCGGGGAGTGGGTGGCCGTTGTTCTTGTCGTGGTGATTGGCACGGGGATGTTTATAGGACACCGGTGGTGGGCGCAGCGGCCCTGGATGCGCGGCATGGAGATGTTCAGCGAGACCTACGATTACCCGTTGAGCGCCGAGCAGGCCGTTCCCAAAGCCCCCCAGATCTTGGTGGAAAACCTGCGGGGCAATGCCCGGATTGTGGGTTCGCCGGAAGACAAAGTGAAATTGACGGGCCGCAAGTCCATCCGGGCCATGAGCAAGCAAGAGGCCGACGAAGCGGACAAGCAAACACCCATCGAGATCAGCGTGCAGGGCGGGCACGTTACGGTGCGCACCAATCAGGAGCGCGCCATGGATTCACAACGCGTTTCCATGGATATTGAAATTGCTGTGCCGTTCGGCGCGAGTGTAGAGGCGCGCGGCCGTTACGGTGACATCGACATCTCCGGCGTTGCCGGCGAAGTCAGAGTGTCCAGCGACAACGCCGGCGTAAGGCTGGAGAATGTCGGCGGGCAGGCGCGGGTGGACCTCCGCCTCAGCGATATCGTCCGGGCGGTGAACATGAAAGGCGGGGTGGAGATCAGCGTAAAGGGCCGCGGCGAAGACGTGGAACTCGACAGCATCGAAGGGCCGGTGTCGGTCACGGGCACTTACACTGGCAATTTGCAGTTTCGCAAACTGGCCAAGAGTTTCCGTTTTTCCACGCCGGTTACCGAATTCCAGGCGGCGGCGGTGCCGGGCCAGATTCGCATTTCAAGGGGTGACATCAGGGGTAAGAATCTCGTTGGACCGTTACGCTTGGAGGCGCGGTCGCGGGGGCGGGACGTCGAACTGCTGGACTTCACCCGGGCAGCCGAAGTTACCTTGGAGCGCGGCAACATTGATCTGCGGCCTGCCAGGAGCGAGATGGGCAAGATCGTGGCGCGCACCGATTCCGGCGACATCGACTTCTCGCTGCCGGCCAATGCTCGATTCACTTTGAAGGCCTCAATCCGGCGCGGAGAAGTGCGCAACGAATTCGGCACGCCCATCCAGACCGAGACCCTGCGCAATGGAGGGTCTATGCAGGGTTCGGTGGGGCAAGGCCCGGAGATCTCGCTGACAGTGGACCGCGGTTCCATCACGGTGCGGAAAGCCCTGGAGCGTCCGGCCGCGGAAGCGGCCGCCAAGCAGGCGCCCTCGAAGGTGGAAGAACAGCGCCAGTAGGGGGCGTACCATCCCCAGCTTGCTAGCCTACGAGCACCAGGTGTATGTCCATGACGTTGGTGTTGGTGGGCCCGGTTTTCAACAGCCCGTCCAAAGGCTCGAAGAAGTGGTAGGAGTCGTTGTTGTCCAGGTAACGTACCGGATCGAGTCCCAAGCTCCGGGCGCGCTCGATGGTGCGCGAGTCGGCCATGGCGCCGGCGGCGTCCGTTGGGCCATCGGTGCCGTCGGTGCCTCCGCTGAGCACCACAACGCGGTCGAGGCCGGCCACGTCGATGGCGGCGGCCAGCACGAATTCCTGGTTGCGTCCGCCCAGCCCCGCGCCGCGGATTCTTACCGTGGTCTCACCGCCGGAGACAAGGCAGGCGGGGGCCTTCACCGGCCGTCCTCTGGCGCGAATTTCCTTGGCGATGGCGGCGTGCACTCTCGCCACATCGCGCGTTTCTCCCTCGACGAAGGTGGAAAGCACCAAGGGGTGCAAGCCCAGGCGGCGTGCCTCCGCGGCGGCGGCGGTGACAGCCTGATTGTTGCTGCCGACAACCAGGTTCTGCACCCGCTTAAAGACCGCGTCCCCCGGCTTGGGCGTTTCGGGAATTTCGCCCGCAACGCCGCGCTCAATTCTCTGGCGGACACTCATTGGCGCTTGTTCCCAGACCCCGTAACGGCTCAGGATCGCCCGGGCTTCGTGGTAGGTGGACCGGTCGGGAGCAGTCGGGCCGGAACCGATAACGTCCAGATCGTCCCCGATCACGTCGGACAGCAAAAGCGTGATCACTGTAGCCGGGGCGGCCAGCCGCGCCAGTTGCCCCCCCTTAAGTTCGGAGATGTGCTTACGCACGGCATTGATCTCGTGGATACTGGCGCCGCAGGCCAGCAGAAGGCGGGTGACGGCCTGTTTTTCTTCGAGGGTGATGGGAGGGGAGGGAGCGGGCATGAGCGCGCTGGCGCCGCCCGAAATCAGGCACAGGATGAGATCTTGGCTGCCTGCTTGGCGGGCCAACGCGGCGATGCGCCGGGCTCCTGACACCCCGCGTTCATCCGGCACGGGATGGCCGCACTCGATCAATTCGACGCGGCGCAACCGCGCCAGGTGACCGTCTTTCACGTTTATCAGACCGCCGGAAATTCGCCGGCCGAGAAGACGTTCGACCGCCGCGGCCATGGCAGCCGAAGCCTTGCCGGCTCCCAGTACATAAATGTCGCGGAACCGGCTGAGATCGTAGCGGCGCTTGCCGGCTATGAGCCTGGCTCCATCCACGCGCAAATGCCGCGAAACGGCTTCCATCGGATCGGCCGCGGCCAGGGCGGCGCGGAAGATCTGGAGAGCTTGCTTGCGCAGTTGTGATCGCATGGGAAATTAGAAAATGGGCAGCGCCAGCACCGCATCGGCGGCCTGTTCGGGGCTCAGGCCGCTGGTGTCGATGCGGAAATCGGCCCGGGCGTAGTAAGGCCGGCGTTCGGCATAGAGGCGCTCAAAGCGCTCCGGGTCGCTCGCCAGAGGCCGCGTGAGGTCTCCCTGAACGCGCTGCTTGAGGATTTCCAGAGGGCAGTCCAGCCAGATCGTGATCCCATGGTTGGAAAGCAACTCATAGTTTTCCGGCTGGATATATGCTCCTCCACCCAGGGCCATGACAAGCGGGCGGCCGCGCTCGGCCTGCTGGACGCACGCCCGGATGGCTTCCGTCTCCAGTCGCCGGAACTCGGCTTCCCCGCGCGTCTGGAAAATCTCAGCGATAGAGGCGCCCTGTTGCTGTTCAATTTCCTGGTCCAGGTCGATAAACTGCCATCCCAGCCGCTCGGCCACTAGCCGGCTGACCGTGCTTTTCCCGCAGGCCATGAAACCCACCATGTAGATCGCGGGAGTGCGCTTGAGTGTCAGGATCATCGGCAGGTTGCAACAGCCATCATGTTACCATGCAGCGAGAGGATGATACGCGAAGGGCGGAAAGCAGTGGATGCGCCGTGCGATCTGGTCTTTGACGCCGACGACACGCTGTGGGAAAACAACATTTATTTCGAGCGCGCCTTCGAACGTTTTGTACAATTTCTGGGACACTCGAAATTGAGCGCTGCGGAAGTGCGCGCCGTGCTGGACGAAATCGAACTTGTCAACAACCGGGCATATGGCTACGGGACGGCCAACTTCGTCCGCAACCTGGAGCAATGCTACCGGCGTCTGGCCGAGCGGCCCATACGCGAGCAGGATCTGGCCTGCATTCGGGCGCTTGCCGAACATATTCTCGGTCAGCCGGTGGAATTGATCGAGGGCGTGGAAGAGGCGCTCGCCGAATTGTCCACGCGTCATCGTTTGACCTTGTTCACCAAAGGGCAGCCTGATGAGCAGCGCAAGAAGATCGAACGTAGTGGCCTGGCGGTTCATTTTCACCATCTGGCTATCGTGAAGGAGAAAGATGCCGCTGCTTACCGGAAGCTGGCTGCGGGTCTGGGGATGGCTCCGGAGCGCACCTGGATGATCGGCAATTCACCTAAGTCCGACGTGAATGCGGCGCTCGAAGCCGGCTTGAGGGCCGTTTTCCTTCCGCACGCCCACACCTGGACGCTGGAGCGGCAGGAGATCGTACCCGGGGCGGGTGAGCTGCTGATCCTGAAGCGCTTCGCGGACTTGCGCCAGCGGTTCTGATTTGTCCTTATTTATCAATTAGATGCCATGGGGATATATTTTGTCTTGACAACTAGTTTGTACTGCAATATGCTTGTTGATGAAATATGGAGTACGAGGCAAACATGACTGATTCAAACCCGCTCGATTCCTTCCGCCGCCGAGCCGTCCGCCATGCTTTCGAGGACGGCTCGGTGGATGTCGTGGTCGGCCTGTTCACGCTGTTGGTTGGCGCGGCCACACAGCGCCGGTTTCTGTTCGCGCTCCTGGTGGTCTATCTGGCCCTGATGACGACCGCGTGGAAGTTCCTGCATGCGCGCCTGACGGCGCGGCGAACCGGCTACGCGGAG
>CAYSBM010000231.1:0-5844 GCA_964429095.1 uncultured Solibacteraceae bacterium
AACTGCTGGACATCAACGCATTCGACCAGGAAGGCGTGGAACTGGGCAAGAAGTTTACTTTTGCACTCATGGGGCGTCAAGGCTATGAAGAATACGCCGGCCGCTTCGCCCGCTATGAGGAGAAACGATCGGCTGCCGCCGCCGGTGCAAAACGCCGGCGCAAGTAGCCTGGGACGCGCTTATGCGGCGCTCTCGTATTCCAGTAAGCGCCGCTCGCCCTCCAGTTTGCGGATGGCGGTCACGTCCTGAGTCACCTCGAGCGTCCCCATGTACTCCCCTGTCTTGTTGCGCACCGGGAAGTAGCGGATGTGGACAAAGCGCCCGTGAAAGTCGATCCAGAACTCGGCTACCTGGCGGCGGTCCTGGCGAAAATCGGAAAGGATCTGGTCGACCACGGCCACGCTGCGCGGCGGATGGCAATACTGGACCTTGCGGCCGATCACTGCGCGGCTGCGCGAAAAGATACGGTCCGGCCCTTCTGAAAAGAAGGCCACGCGGTCATCGGCGTCCACAAAGGTCACGTCCACCGGAAGCGTGGAAAACAGGGCTATCAACTGCTCGAGCGAGAGCGTGCCGGTGGGGAAGGTGATGGATTCGGCGGTGGGCAGCGTAAGACCTTTCTTGACCACCGCCTGCGGTGGCTGGTAGCCCTGCTCGGGCTCAACCAGACACCAGCCGTAACGCGGCGAAGCGCTCCAGATCTCCCCCCAATCGTCTTCGGTGAGCACGTCCAGGCACAGGGGGATCAGAATGCGATCCTCCTTGTAGATCATCTCCTCGACAGCGCGCATAGCGGCCTGCGCTTTTTCCTTCAGGGCGCCGTCATCCTGGCCGAAAGCAAGGCTCAGTTGTTTCAGCAAATCGCGCACTTCGTCATCCTTGGCCCACATCACCTTGGGAGGCCCCAGAATGCCGTGCGCTTCCAGCTTGGGAAAAAACGCATGTTCCTTGCGCTGGTAGTGCTTTTCCACGTCCATCAACTCGTTAAACGCCTCACGCAGGCCGACCGCTTCGCCGTCCAGCGCCTCGCGCATCTTCTCCAGCACTCGCCGCAACGCGGCGTTCTCGCGCCGGAAAGTATCGGCCGGATGGCCCGGCGCCAGAGGCTTGGACGGCAATTGCACCAGCACTTCGCGCGTTACCTGGCTGTGCAGATCGCACATGGATTGGATTTGCTCGACCGGCATTCCTTCGGCCATCAGTTCCTGCTCCATGGCCACGATCTCGGAATAGTCGGTTTCCCGCACAATTTGCGCCAGTTGCTGCTTGACCGTCTCGGGCGCGGCGCCGTCGTGCAAACGGCGGATGATTTCCTTCAAGGCGCGCACCCGGTGGGCGCGGTTGTCGATGATTTCGCTCACTTCGTGTCTCGCTTTCCATTTCGAGCATAACCGCGCGGCGGGGCGAGGCTCAGTGACCGCAGTCACCGTGCGGAACCGGTGCGTGAGCTTTCTCGAAGCTCTTGCCCTCCAACTGGCCGATGACCTGCCGCGCCTGTGACGGGCCGGGAACCGCCTTCCGCCGGTGGTAGTCGTACCACACCAGCGTGGAATCCGCCTCGGCCACCACGGCGCCGGCCTCCTGGCTGACGATGCGGTGTTCCATGCGCAGGCTGCTGTTGCCGATCCGGGTGATCCGCGCGCCCACCAATACGGTCCCCGGATGAGCCAACTGCATCTTGTAATCGCACTTCAAGCTGGCCAGGATCGGCCCCGCCCCCTCCGGCGGCAACTCCACCCACAGCGCCACGCGCTGCAAGTATTCCACGCGCGCGGTTTCGCACCAGCGCAGATAAGCGAGATTGTTGACGTGTCCGAAAGCGTCCTGGTCGCCCCACAAGATGGGAATGCTGAGAATGACCGGAAAGTCCGCCAGCAAAGCATGGGTCGCGCTCATCAACATCAGTTTAGCTGGAACCTCTCGGCTTCGACCCGCTCTCGCCAGGCGACGTTGCGCCGAGGCGGCGCAGCGTCTACACTGATAAGTGATCGGGGCGTGGCTCAGCCTGGCTAGAGCGCCTGGTTCGGGACCAGGAGGTCGGTGGTTCAAATCCACTCGCCCCGACCATCCTTAACTCGGCTGTACGCCAAAAACGGGGGCATCCCCGATCCCAAGAACAATAGTTAAGCACAAAGCATCTGCACTCTTTGTCTATAGTTTTCCAAGTTGCGGAAGCCGTAGGCTTGGCTACTGATGCTTTCCATTTTGTTGTGGGAGCCCTCGGTGGTTCCGTTGGAATGAGTGAAGCGCCACATGGTAGCGATCTCGGCAGCCCAGGCGTGCAAGGTTTCCCCCAGGGTGACCAACTGCGCCAGGCCGGCCTGGCGCAGTTGGGAGATGGTGCGCACCGGCATGTATTATCATCGTCTCTGATGCCGGCTGGCGCGCGCCGCTCGGCGCTCTTCCTGTTGCTGTTGTTCGCCCTCTGCTGCGCTTTCTATTGGAAGCTGCTTTTCACCTCTCAATACACCTTTCTGGACAGCCCCGACCTCGCAAACCTGGTTTTGCCCCGCATGCAGTTCCTCGCCTCCGAATTGCGGCATCTTCGCTTCCCTCTCTGGGATCCATATCAGTGGTGCGGGCAGCCCTTCCTCGCCCAGTTCACCGGGGCTGCCTATCCGCTCAACTGGCTGCTGGCTTTGAGGTTTGAACACGGCAAAGTCAGCTTCACACTTATGCACTGGCTGTATGTCCTCATCCACTTTCAAGCCGCCGCCTTCGCTTTCTGGTTGTGCCGCGACCTCAAACTATCCCACGGCGCCGCGCTCCTTGGAGGCCTAATCTTCGCCCTGGCCGGATTCATGGGCGACACAGACTGGCCTGAGGTCCTCAACGGCGCCGTTTGGGGCCCCGCCATTCTCCTTTTTCTTCTACGCAGCGTGCGCGGCCTCCGGCCCTGGTCGAGCGCCGCGCTTTCCGGCGTCTGCCTGGGGATGGCCTGGCTCAGCGGTCACCATGAAGCTCCTATTTATCTCACGTTCGCTGCTGCGGCATTCTGGTTGGCGAATGCCGTGATTGACCGGAGCCGGGCGCCACGCATTTTGTGCGCGGCCGTGCTTTCCCTGGCCATAGCCGTGCTAGTAAGCGGCTTTCAGACTCTGCCCGGCCTGGAGTACGCCCGCCAGGCCATCCGCTGGGCAGGATGGGAACCGCCGCTGCGCTGGGACCAGCCGATCCCCTATGTGGTTCATCAGAACTTCTCCTTCACCCCAAGTTCGCTGGCCGGAGTGGTCGTTCCCTACCTTGCCGAACACGTCAACCCGTTTCTGGGCGTCGCCGCCCTGACGCTGGCGCTGCTCGGCGTGCTCACCAATTGGAAGCAGCGGCGCGAGGTCCGCCTGTTTACCTTCACTGCCCTATCAGCCCTGTTTCTTTCCATGGCTGCCTACACCTGGTGCCACGGACTGCTTTACTCGACTCTTCCTCTGTTCGGCAAGGCCCGCGTCCCGGCGCGCCTGCTCCTCTTGTTCACCCTCGCAGCCTCGCCGCTGGCCGCCTTCGGTCTGGACGCCTTGCGGCATGCCTGCGGCCACCCCTGGGCCCGCCGCCTGAACGCCGGCCTTTGGGCCGCCGCTGCTTTGGGGTTCACAGGGTTGATTGCCATTTCCCTTGCTGGAAACGCTCCGCTTCGCAGCCCCCTGGCCGTCACCTGGCTAGGCGCACTGGCCACTGCGTGTCTGCTGGCCGCGTGGCGTCACAGCGCGTTTTCCGGACGCACCTTATCCGCACTCTTCATCCTGCTTATGCTTTGGGAGGTTGGCAACGTTTCCGGAGCCCGCATGCCAAATCGCTCCGAGCCCCGCCCAGGCTCGCCGCTGCTGCGCCTCGAGCAGAACCAGGACATCGCCTCCATGCTCAGGGTCCAGAAGCGCCCTTTCCGCGCTGAGATCCTTCAGGAGGTTGTACCCGACAACTTCGGCCTCTGGCAAGGCATCGAGATGACCGGAGGCTTCGGCGCGGCAGTCACTTCACAATTTTGGGAGATCGAACCTTACAAGCCCCGCATCCGGGATCTCCTCAACGTGGAGTACACCCTGGCCCGGACTGCCGCCCAGCCAGACCAAATCGAAATTCTTGAAGCCGCCTCGGGCGTCAAGATTTTCCGTAACCCCGGGGCTTTCCCGCGGGCACGCATCGTCCACAACGCCGTTCAGGCGCCCAGCTTCGACCGTCTGCGCCGCCTCTATGACAATCCGGCTTTCAACTTGCATACCCATACGGCCCTGCTCACCACTCCGCCCGCTCTCGACCACTGTGCGCCGCAAGGCGAGCAGGCCTCCGTCCTCCGCCAGGAGGCTCGGTACGTCGAACTGGATGTGAGGCTTAACTGCCGCGGCCTGGTGATTCTAGCTGACAACATTTACCCCGGCTGGCGCGCAGAACTCGATGGGGCGACTGTCCCCATCCTGCCCGCCGATGGATCTCTGCGCGGCGTGGTGGTTCCTGCCGGAAAACATCGATTGGTGTTCCGCTTCGAGCCCCTCTCAGTCTATTTCGGCGCCGCCATGACGCTTACCGGCTTGCTGGCCGCCGTCGTCCTGCGTCTGCGCCAGGTTTGAACGGGTGGGCCTGCCTCTGCTTCTCCGGCTGAGTTTTCAGCGCAGTGCGGCCGGAATGTCCAGTCGCACTTCCTTGCGCAAGCGGTCCCGGAGGTTGCCGAGCCAGGGGTGCGTATAGCGGCGCGCCAGGTCGATGGCCGCCACGGCCGCCGTTCCGCGTTGCCGGGCTTCGGCAATGACCTCGCCGTCCGGGTCCACGATGCGCGTCGGGAAACTGTATCCGGCGCTGGCGACGAAGACGCAGTTTTCAATGGCGCGGGCCCGGTCCAGAACCGTGTTGCCACCCGCAATCGGCATCAGGATCACTTCGGCGCCCGCTAAAGCCAGGGCGCGCGCCGGATCGGCGAATTGCAGATCCCAGCAGACCATCATGCCTACCGCGCCGAAATCCGTGCGAAACACCGGATAGCTGCCACCCGGTGTCAGCCCCCCTTCCATCTCCTCGCGCGGCAAGTACACCTTGCGGTACTTGCCCGCCAGCCGTCCGGCCCGGTCGACGAGCACCGCTGTGTTATACACCGCCGCGCCCTCCCTCTCCAGCAACCCAGCCACGACGTATGCGTTCTTCGTTCGCGCCATCTGCCCCAAGCGGGCCGTGGAGGGTCCAGGAATGGGTTCCGCAGCCTGCACATATTCACGGCCTGTGCCCGTGAAGGTGATCGCCTCCGGCAGCAGAATGACGTCCACCTTCCCCGGAACCGCCTTGGCGACCGCGGCCATGAAAGCCTCCAGGTTGCTCTCCGGCGTGCCGCCGGAAGGTGGACGGTAGTTCAACGCCGCGATGGTCACCCGCCGCGGAGCCGGCGCATCGATCCTTCGAAGCGCAATGTCATCCCACCAAACCGTGGCTTCCGGCGCATTCAACAGCAGCAATTGAATCCGTACGGTGATGGCCTTTTCTGGAGCCGGCGCATCCACCCAGACCAGCGTCCAGCCGTCCCTGGGTTTCTCAACCGCCGCGTAGTCGGGTTGCCCCACACGCTCTCCGACCGCGTCGCGCCAGTCCAGCCGCGCCAGTATCTGCGCCCGTGCATACACAGGTCCCTCAACGCGGTAATGCGCCGTTAGGCGGTACCACCCGCCCGCCGCCACTCCGCCGACCTCCCGTTCCCATCCTCCGCACACGGCCGGATTACTGGCGCCGGACACCGCCAGCGAGCCCAACCGCCGACGGCCGCGAGCCTCATCCACATAAATGCGCGGCGCCGTCGCGTCGCGCGGCGTCCACATACGCCAGCCCGCCGGCAACCCGTTTGCCGCAGAAAATCCTGACTGCCCATAAAGC
>CAYSBM010000232.1:0-5837 GCA_964429095.1 uncultured Solibacteraceae bacterium
TGGTTCTCCGCAGGCCGCGCCAACTATTGAGCAAGCCGTGGCGGAGATGCTTGATAACAATTTGGGGCTGCTGGCCGAGCGCGCCAATATCGCTATCGCCGAGGCGCGCATCCTCAGCGCGAGCCTCCGGCCCAATCCGGTATTAAGCACTGGTGCCGATCACCTGGACCTTCTGGGAACGGGCTTCGACGAAAGCAACGCAGCCGGGCCCTCAGAGGTCAACTTACGTGCCGATTTCACCATCGAGCGGGGCGGCAAGCGAAAGCTGCGCGTGGAAGCCGCGCGGCGGGCGCGCACGGCGGCGGAATGGAGTTTTCAGGCAGCGGCGCGCTCGCTCATTCTGGATACACAGAACGCATTTCTGGACGCGATCGCGGCGCGGGAAGCCTGGCGGCTGGCCGAGACGGACTCGGAGAGCTTCGAGCGCATCGTAGCCATAAACGCGGCGCGCGAAAAGGCCGGAGACCTGGCCAAGGTGGAGCTTACGAGGACGCGGCTGGCCGCCCTCCAAGCGCGCAACAACGCGCGCCAAATGCAGCTCCGCTGGCGCAAGACGCTCACCCGGCTGGCGGCGCTCTTGGGCCGGCAGGACCCGGCCAGCCTGCGCGACGTGCAAGGCGAACCGCGGCGGGACCAGGAAATTCCGCCGCTGGAGCAACTCGTCGAGCGGGCCAGACGCGAGCGGCCGGATGTCGCTTCTTTGCGGGCGGAGATGGAACGCGCCGCTGCCGAAATCGCCCTACAGCAGGCTGGGGCCAAACAAGACCTGACTTGGGGCGCCGAGTACCGCCGCCAGCAAGGGGTCAACGGAACAGGGAACTCGACCGGGATATTCCTTCAGGTGCCGCTGCCGGTGTTCAACCGCAACCAGGGCGAGATCGCCCGTGCGGTCCAGGAGAAGCGGCAAGCGGAACTGCGGCTGCGGGCAAGGGAGCGGGCCTTGGCGGGGGAGGTGCAGGACGCCTACCAGCAGTGCCGCACCTCGCGCGAACTGCTGGAAGTGATCGAACACTCCATGCTGGCTCAGGCGCGCCAAGTGCGGGACATAACTGAGTATTCCTACAAGCGCGGCGAGGCCACGCTGCTTGAGTTGCTGGACGCGCGGCGGGCTTTCAACGAGACCATGCAGGGGTACCACGAGGCGCGAGCCGAATATGCCCGCGCACTTTATCTTCTGGATGCGGTTACCGGAAAGGCGGTGAAACCATGAAGGGATGGGCGGTGGCTGCGATGATCGCAGCGCTGGGCGGGTGCGCGGGTGCGCCGCAACAGGACGTCGCACCGGCTCAGGAACAAGGTTTGAAGAAGCGGCAACGACTGCGCGCGCAGGCCCGGATGAGCCGGCATGAAGGAATACGCGTGGCTGGAGTGCGGCTCTTGGACGTGCCGGTGGAAGAGGGCGTGGCGCCCGGCAAGGTGATGATCAACCCCAACCGGATTTCACGCGTGAGCTTGCCGGTGCCCGGGCGGGTGACCGAGGTGGCGGTGAGGCTGGGTGACAGCGTAACGCAAGGGCAAGAGCTTTTCAGAGTGGAGAGTCCGGAAGCCGAAGAGGCAGTCAGCCGCGCGTATCAGGCCGAAGCGGCGTATAGCCAGGCTCGCGCGGCGCTGGCCAAGTCGCAGGCGGACCTGGAGCGATGCCGCGACCTGTACGCACACGATGCGGTGGCCAAGAAAGAGGTGCTGAACGCGGAAGCGGAGCTGGCGCGCGCACAAGCCTCTTTGAAGGATGCCGAGGCTGTTCTGGAGCAGGCGCGGCGGCGGTTGAAAATCCTGGGTTTGAACGGGCGGGGGTTTGGGCAGCAGGTGGTGGTGCGGTCCCCGATTGCAGGCAAGATTCTGGACTTGCAGCTGGTGTGCGGCGAATACCGAAACGACACTAACACTCCCGTGATTACAGTGGCGGATCTCAGCTCGGTGTGGGTGTCTTCGGCCATCCCGGAAAATTCCATACGCTGGATCGAGCCTGGCGAGCGGATGCGGATCGAACTGGCGGCCTACCCGGGCAAGGTTTACATGGGGCGCGTGGTCCGCGTGGCCGACACGGTGGATCCGCAGACGCGCACGATCGAGGTGCTGACCGAACTGCCGAATCCGGACGGGCGGCTCCGGCCGGAGATGTTCGCGCGCATACGCCATGCGCACGGATTCCGCCGGCTGCCGGCGGTCCCATCCTCGGCCATTGTCCACCGGGGGGGCAAAAGCTGGGTGTATGTGGAGCGCCCGGGCGGCGAGTATGAACCCGTGGCGGTCAAGACGGCGGAGGAGGCCGAAGGCATGGCGCCGGTGCTGGAAGGGTTAAAGGGAGATGAGCAGGTGGTGGTGGATGGTGTGTTCCTGCTTCAGGCGGCGGGAGGCGGACGGTGATCGCCGAGCTGGCGCCCATGCTCATGCGGCGGCGGGCCCTTGCCGTTGTTGGCTTGCTGGTGGTTGTGGGAGTTGGTCTGTGGGCCATGCTGCAACTGAAACTGGAAGCCTATCCCGATCTTTCAGAGACTCAGGTCAGCGTAGTCACGCTCTATCCGGGTCATGGCGCCGAAGAGGTAGAAACGCAGGTGACGGTTCCCATCGAGCGCGCGCTGCAAGGCGTGCCGAGGGTCATCGCGCGGCGCTCGCGGACGATCTTTGGACTTTCGGTTGTGGATCTGACGTTTGAATATGACGTCGAGGACCACTTCGCGCGGCAGTCGGTGCTTGAAAGACTGCACGGAGTGCAGCTTCCGGCGGGGGCAGATCCGAGCCTGGCGCCGCCCACCACTCCGGCTGGAGAGCTCTACCGGTACACGGTGGAAGGCCGGGGCTATGATTTGATGCAACTCCGGGAGATCCAGGACTGGGTGATCGCGCCGCGCTTGTTACAAGTGCCGGGAGTAGGCGATGCCTTCGCGTTCGGCGGGCTGGTAAAGCAATACCAGATTGAAGTGGACCCGCAGGCGCTGGCCAAGTACGGCCTCTCGATCACGCGCATCGCCGATGCCGTGAGCGCCAACAATCAGAACGCCGGCGGCAGCCTGGTGCGGAACGGCCAGCAAGCCCTGGTGGTGCGGGGTGTGGGCGCGGTGCGCTCGGCGGCCGACATCTGCAACATCGTGGTGGCGTCCAACCAGGGCGTGCCGGTGTTGGTGCGTGACATCGGCACGGTGAGAATCGGAGCCGCTCCACGCAACGGGATCTTTGGCATTGGCCAGCGCGAGGACTGCGTGGAAGGCATCGTGGTGATGCGGCGCGGGGAAAACCCGAGTCAGGTGCTGGAGGGCGTGCGCCAGGCGATCGAAGAATTGAACAGCGGCGGCTTGCCAGAGGGGGTGCGCGTGCAGCCCTTTTACGACCGCACAGAACTGGTACAGAACACGGTGCGGACGGTTTCGCGCACGCTCGCCGAAGGCCTGGCCCTGGTGTTTACGGTCCTGATTTTCTTCCTGGGCAGCCTCGAGGCCGCCGTGCTCACCGCGCTCACCATTCCGCTGTCGCTGCTGTTCGCGTTCGCGGTGATGCATCTGGCCGGCATTCCGGCCAGCCTGTTGACCTTGGGCGCCATGGACTTCGGCATTATCGTCGACGGGACGTTGGTTATGGTGGAGTGCATTGTGCGGCGGCTGCGGCAAGACGAATCCAGGCCGGCGTTTGAAGTGGTGCGTGATGCCGCACTCAGAATTCAGCGGCCGGTGTTTTTCTCTCTGTTGATTCTGATCGCAGCCTATATACCGTTGTTTACGCTGGAGCGGGTGGAGCGGCGGCTGTTTACGCCTATGGCTTATACGGTGAGCGCCGCGCTGGTGGGCTCGATGTTGTTTGCGCTGTTGGCGGCGCCTGCGCTGGCCGGTTGGATCTTCCGGCGCGGTGTGCGTTGCTGGCGCAATCCGGCGGTGGATCGCATGGTCGGCGGCTACGAGCAGGTGGTGCGATTCCTGTTAAGAAGGCCGGCGCAGGCGGTGGCCGCGACGTTGGCGCTGATCGCCGCCAGCCTGGCGTTGTTTCCGCGGCTGGGCGCGGAATTCTTGCCGCAATTGGATGAAGGCGTGATCTGGATACGGGCCATCCTGCCGCCCGGAGTGGCTCTGGAAGAATCCGCCCGTGTGGCCGGGCGGCTGCGGGCCGCCATCAGCCAGTTTCCGGAGGTCGCCCTGGTCACCTCCCAGACCGGGCGGCAGGAATCCAACACCGAGCCGTTCGGCCCCAACCGCAATGAACTGCTGGTGGCCTTGCAACCTTACTCGCATTGGGCGGCAAGCAAGAGCAAGACGGAATTAACGCAGGAGATCGCCACCCGCCTTCGGGCCGAGTTTCCAGGTGTGCTTTTCAATTTCACGCAGCCCATCATCGACATGGTCACCGAAGCGGTTACGGGTTCGTCAGCCGACTTGGCCGTGATCTTCAGCGGGCCGGACCTGTCTACGCTGAGAAGGTTGGCTGGGCAGGCGTTGGAACTCATGCGGCGCATACCGGGCGCTGCCGACACGGCCATCGAGCAGGAAGACGAGCAGGCACAGATGCGGATTGAAGTGGACCGGCAGGAGATCGCGCGCCACGGCATCAATGTGAAAGACGTGCAGGACGTAATCGAGCTGGCCGTCGGCGGCCGTCCAGTGAGTGCGGTGTACGAAGGGGACAGGGTCTTCGACATCATTGTGCGGTATGTTCCGGAAGCCCGAACTACGGTGGGGCGGATTGGCGCCATCCTGGTTCCCGCCGGCAGCGGGGCGCGCATTCCGCTGTCCTCGCTGGCCGCCATCTCCATCCAGGACGGCGCCAGCATCATCGCCCGGCGCGAAAATCAACGTCAGATCAGCGTGCGCACCAATATACGCGGCCGCGACCAGGGCGGCTATGTGGCTGAAGCGCAAAGACTGCTGCGCCGCCAGTTGCAGTTGCCGGCGGGCTACAAGATTGCATGGGGCGGGCAGTTCGAGAACCTGGCGCGGGCGCGCGTGCGCCTGGGCTGGATCATTCCCATCACCATCGCCATCATCTTCGCCCTGCTTTACTGGGCCTTCGGCTCCGTACTGGACAGTTTCTTGGTGCTGGCCAACGTGCCCTTCTGCATCGCGGGCGGCATTGTGGCGCTATGGCTGCGCGGCATCCATTTCAGCGCGTCGGCGGCAGTAGGTTTCATTTCCTTGTTCGGCGTGGCCGTGATGAGCGGCGTGCTGTATGTGAACGAAATCAACCGCGAGATGCGGGAGAATGGCTGTGCGCTCCGCGATGCGGTCGTCCGCGGCGCCCGCACGCAGTTCCAGCCCCTGCTGATGCTTGTGACTCTCGCTTTGTTCGGAATTGTGCCGGCGACCTTTGCCACGGGAATCGGATCCGATGTGCAGCGCCCGCTGGCCACGGTGATTTTCGGAGGGCTGATTTCGACTTTGGGACTGGCGCTTTTCTCGCTGCCAGCCATGGTGTACTTGGGAAAACGCTGGTTCCAGCACGTGGCTTGAAATGCCGAATTAGGTCCTGGGCTCCGGAAGTGCTATGATTAAGGAGTCTTTGCACGCCTTTCCATTGTCGATGAGTGCCCTCCGGCCGCAAACCAAGCACAACTCCTGCAGTGTGGTCTGACAAGGACAAATTCAAACAGAAGGTACCAACCATGACAAACATTTTCGTGGGAAATCTCAGCTACCAGACAACGCAGGACGAGCTCCACGCGGCATTCGCGGCTTACGGGGCGGTCGAGCGCGTAACCATCGTCACGGACCGCGACACGGGACAACCCCGGGGCTTCGCTTTCGTAGAAATGACCGAGCGGCGCGACGCTGAAACGGCAATCTCTCAACTGAACGGCTCCGAACTCAACGGACGGTCTCTGAACGTCAACGAAGCGCGGCCCACGCATAGCGGCG
>CAYSBM010000233.1:0-2669 GCA_964429095.1 uncultured Solibacteraceae bacterium
GCCGGCCATACCCACCACCCTCTGCTTGGGGAATCCCGACACTTTATACGCCGTCCAACACATAGCGTCCAAAGGATTGGTGACAACGATCAAGATGGCGTTCGGCGAATAACGGACGGCTTGCTGGGTGGCCTCCTTGACAATTTCGTAGTTAGCCAGCAGCAAATCGTCGCGGCTCATGCCCGGTTTGCGGGGGAATCCGGCCGTGATCACCACGATGTCGGAATCCGCCGTCGCCTGGTAATCGTTGGCGCCCACAACCGAAACGTCGCAGCCCTCTACCGGGCCTGACTGCAAAATATCCAGGCCCTTGCCCTGCGGGACACCCTCGACGATGTCAACCAAAACAACATCGGCTAGTTCTTTGCCGGCGATACGCAACGCGCAGCTAGCTCCTACGTTCCCAGCGCCGACAACCGTAACTTTCTTGCGCATCAAACCACCTCCAAATCATGAATTCACAGCAACAGGTGAATTATACCCGCTTGGCCGGGGCCGCGCGTTTCAGGGCAAGGCCCGGAGAGCCTCTTTCACCTGCGGATCGCGCGCGATGGCGATTTCATCCCCTTTTTCAACCCCATAGGCCTGCGTTAGAATCTCTTCAGTCAGGCGGCTCCGGATCCACTCTCGTTCCGCGCTCCACTCCCCCACTGAGGGACGGATGCTGCGTTGAGATAAATAGACTTGAAATTCGTCCAGCAAAGCGCTGTCAGCCTCGAAGGTGGGCAAGGGATTGGCATGATGGCGCAGGTACTCGGCAGCAAAACTGGTGAAGGAAGCGCTGGCTTCAAGCACCGCTCGCAGGCGGGAAACCGCTTCGGGCGGCACGAGGCGGTCTGGGTGGATGCCTCCGCCGCCCCGGACCTGGCGGCCGGAATCGGTACGGTAGGTCTTGCCGGCATCCAGACGGTGCATAAGCTGGCCAGCACCGAGGGGACGCTGGATGGAGCGGCCGCTGGGCGTGAAATAGAAAGCGGTGGTCAACGCCAGACCGGCGCCGTGGCTGAGCGGGTAAACGCTTTCCACCAGGCCCTTGCCGAAAGTGGGCTCACCGACGATCGTGGCGCGGTCGTGATCTTGCAGCGCTCCGGCCACGATTTCGCTGGCGCTGGCGCTCTTTCCGTTGACCAGCACCGCCATCGGAAACTGATAGGACAAGCCCTGAGCGGTGGCCTTTTCCTGTTTGCCTGCAACAGCGCGGCCTTGAACGCTCAAGATGGTCTGACCGGGGCGCAGAAACAGCGAGGCCGTCTCAAGAGCCGCGGGCAAGACGCCGCCGGGATTATTTCTCAGATCCAGCACCAGCCCCTTCAAACTTTCGCCGCCTAGCCTGGCGATCGCCTCGCGCAGTTGTTTGCCGGTGTCGAGGTCGAAGCTGGTCACGCGGATATAGCCGACGCCGGGCCGCAATGAGAAGGCTCGGTCCACGCTGGGCGTCTGCATATCCTCCGGCGTTAATACAAACTCGAGCAGGCGGGCGTTGCCCGGGCGGCGAACCTCAAGCCGCACCTGCTGGCGGCGCGATGCGCCCAACAGGTCGATCAACTGCTCGATCTCCAGTTGGTCCAAACGGATGCCGTTGATGGCCAGGATCTCGTCGCCGGGAGCCAGCCCCGCGCGGCTTGAAGGGGTGCCGGGCAAAGTTTGCAGGAAAATGACGCGTCCGGGCACCACCGAAACCACGCTGCCAAAGCCCTTGCTGGTTGACTGCTGCATCTGCTGGAGCTGGTGGAATTGATCCGCATCCAAAAACACCGAATGCGGGTCCAGTTGCCGTAGCATGCCAGCGATAGCGCCTCCGTAAATGGCGCGGTCCGGGTCCACCGGATCGGCAGCCTCCCGCTCGACGGTGGCGTAAACCTCGGTGAAGCGGCGCAGCGCGCTTTGCACGTCCGGTTCCGGCGCGGGCGCTTGAAACAACAGAAAGGCGGCAGCCAGAGAGAGCATCACGATAACGGCGGGTTCAATCTTTACTGTAACGCGTGGCCGCGGTCTCGGCGTGCCGTTCCAGCGCCAGGCGGATCAGTTCATCGACCAGTTGCGTGTATGAGATTCCGGAGTGCTCCCACATCTTGGGGTACATACTGATGGAGGTGAAGCCGGGGATGGTGTTGATCTCATTGATATACACGCAGCCGGAAGCGGACTCCAGCAGAAAATCCACCCGGGCCATGCCGGCGCACTCCACCGCCAGCGCACATTCCACCGCCAGGCGGCGCACTTCGCAGCTCTGCTCGGCGGTAAGCGGAGCAGGCATGAGGAAACGGCTGGCGCCGAGCAGATACTTGTCCTCGTAGTCGTAGAATTCGCGCGACGGCAGGATCTCACAAGGGTGGGAAGCGCACGGGTTCTCGTTACCCAGCACCGAGCACTCCAGCTCGCGCCCGGCGATGGCCCGCTCAATGAGCACCTTACGGTCGTAACGCGCAGCCAGATCGAGGGCGCGTTCCAAATCCCTACGGTTATGCGCTTTCGTAATGCCCACCGAGGAGCCGAGATTGGCCGGCTTCACAAAAACCGGATATTCCAAGTGGCGCTCCACGGCCGAGGCGTCCAGCGCGCCGCGCCGCTGGACCACGTACTCCACCACCCGCAAACCGCGCTCCCGGCACAGCCGCTTGGTGACCTCCTTGTCCATGGAAACCGCCGAGCCAAGCACGCCGGCGCCC
>CAYSBM010000233.1:2679-5822 GCA_964429095.1 uncultured Solibacteraceae bacterium
CCTCGCCGAAGGTTCCGTGCAAGACGGGAAACACGACGTCGATGCCGGCATTGGCGCCAGGCTCAGGCAGGATGGGCCGCGGCGACCAGCGCCCGTCCTTGCCGATAAAGAACCTCTGCACCTGGTAACGCGCCGCCTCCAAGGCGGCGATAATCGATTCGGCCGAAAGCAGCGAGATCTCATGCTCGCCGCTGCGGCCGCCGTAGACCACAGCTACACGCAGCTTCACAGAATTGCCTTTCCAAGAGCCGACATCGCAAGTTCAACAGCCAGCGCCGCAGTGCGGTTGCCGAGATCCAGCACAGGATTCACCTCGACAACATCCATGCTGCGCATGCCTCCGCTGTCGCAGATGAGTTCCATGGCCAGATGCGCTTCACGGTAGGTCATCCCGCCGCGCACGGGGGTTCCCACGCCGGGCGCTTCCGCCGGGTCCACGGCGTCCATATCGAGGGAAACATGGAAACCGGAGGTTCCCTGGCCGGCAATGGAAACGGCCTCCTGAAGCACGGCGCGCAGTCCGCGCTCGTCGATTTCCCGCATGGTGAAGGCGCGGACGCCGCTGGAGCGAACATGCGGCTTCTCGAGCGCGTCCACGTCGCGTATGCCGATGAGCGCGGTCCGGCGGGGATCGATTTTCGGGGCGAAGCCGCCTAGCCGCACCAACTCCGCCGGGCCCATTCCCAACAGACAGGCCAGGGGCATGCCGTGCACGTTGCCGCTGGGGCTGGTTTCCGGAGTGTTCATGTCCGGATGAGCGTCGATCCAGATCAAGCCGAGCGACTGTTTCCGCTTGCGAAAAGCGCGCGCCATCCCCGAGACGGTCCCCACGGCCACTGAATGGTCTCCGCCCAAGACCAGCGGCAGCTTCCCCGCGCCGGCGGCGTGTTCAACCACGCGCATGACGCGGCCACTGAGGCCGGCAATAGGGGCCAGGTAGCGGGCATTGCCGGCGCCTTCCGGACAGCTCTCCGGTTGAGAAACTTCTACGTTGCCCAGATCTTCCACCTGGTAGCCAAGAGAAGCCAGGCGGGCGTTCAAGCCAGCCACCCTGAGAGCCGACGGACCCATATCGACGCCCCGGCGCCCGGCGCCGAGATCGAGCGGCACCCCGACAATGGCGATCGTGCGCTGTCCCATATGCCTGCCGGCGGCCCTTACGGCCGCGTCCGGTAAAGCATGCGCGGGAAGGCGATGGTTTCCCGCACGTGTTCGAGTCCGCAGATCCAACTCACGCAGCGTTCCACTCCCATGCCGAAACCGCCGTGCGGCACGCTGCCGTATCGGCGCAAATCGAGATACCATTCGAAGGCTTCCGCGGGCAGGGGATGCTCCTCGATGCGGCGTAGCAGCAGATCCAGGTCGTGGATGCGCTGCCCGCCGCCGACGATCTCGCCGTATCCTTCCGGCGCCAAGATATCCACACCCAGCGCCAGTTCAGGACGCTCCGGATCCGGCTGCATGTAAAAGGCTTTCACGGCGGCGGGGTAGCGGTCCACCATCACGGGGCGGTCGAATTCTTCACTGATCAGCGTTTCATCGGCGCCGCCGAAATCGCCACCCCACTGGATTTCGCTGCCTTTTTCTTGCAACAATCGCACGGCGTCGTCATAGCTGATCCGCGGAAAGGGCGGCTGGACGGCCTCCAGTTTCGAGATTTCGCGTTCCAGTACGGCCAACTCCGGGCGGCGGTGTTCGAGCACGCGCGCCACCACAAAGCAGATCATCTCTTCGGCCACGCGCTTGACATCCTCCAAGGTGGCGTAGGCCATTTCGGGCTCGACCATCCAGAACTCGGTCAGGTGGCGCCGCGTCTTGGAGCGTTCCGCGCGGAAAGCGGGACCGAAACAGTACGTCTTGCCGAAAGCCATGGCGGTGGCTTCGTTGTATAGCTGGCCGGACTGCGTCAAATAGACCTTCTCGTCGTCGAAGTAGTTCACCTCGAACAGGGTGGTCGTGCCCTCGCAAGCTGCGGGCGTGAAAATGGGCGTATCGACCAGTGTGAAGCCGTTGGAATCCAAATAATCCCGGATCGCGCGGATGACCTCGTGGCGCACGCGCATAATGGCGTGCTGGCGGCGGCTGCGCAGCCACAGGTGCCGGTGATCCATCAGGAATTCGATACCGTGCTCTTTGGGCGTGATGGGGTAAGGCCGCGATTCGGGCACGCGCTGCACCAGTTCACAGTCCTCCACGTCCACCTCGTAGCCGCCCGGCGCGCGCGCTTCGGCCCGCACCTTGCCGGTGATGATGAGCGAGGATTCCTGCGTGAGATCCTTGATCTGCTCGAAGACCGCTTCCGGCAGGTTGCTTTTGACCGCCACGCACTGAATAATTCCGCTGCCGTCGCGCACCAGAGGGAAGGCGATCTTGCCGGAGCGGCGCAGATTATAAAGCCAGCCGCAAATGCGGACGCTTTGTCCACAATAACGGCCGGCGTCTGAAATGCGGATCACCGGCGCTTGCGCCGTGTTCATGCGATTTCCTCCAATCGTTGGAAGATCTGCCTGGCGGCTTCGATAGGTTGCGGCAACGCGGGGCACTCTTTCAACTCGAGCACCAGAGGGAGGCCGGCGGCACGAATCAGCGCCATGGCCTTGCTCCAGGGCACCGTACCGCCCGGCGCCAGAAAAGGAAACAGATGCTGATCGCTGAGCCCGTCGTTATCGTGCAAATGCGTGGAACGGATCCGGTCCCTCATGCGGAGAAACTCGGATTCCACCCCGTCGCCCAGGTTGGCATGCCCGGCGTCGAAACAGAAACCGACGTTCAGGTGCGTGGCCTCGACGAAAGCGGCCAGCCGCTCGCCGGTGGACATGCGGTTGGGAATGTTTTCGAGCAGGATCTCGACACCGCGCTGGCGGGCAAACAAGGAGAGCTCTTCGAGCGCGGTGAAAGCCGCGTCCAGTTTGCGCTCGTCGTAATCCTCCTCGGGCAGGCCGAGGTGCTGGATGAAATAGCGGAACGGAACCGTCTCGGCGATTTCGATGGCCCGCTTGATTTCGTCCACCATCCGGACGCGTTTGCTCTTATCGGGTTCGGTGATGACGATGATGGAGTGCGGCCCCGACCGGCCCCAGACATCGTCGGTGAACAGAGGACCGTGCAGAGCTTATAAAGCACTGCCGGACCCTGGCCGTTAT
>CAYSBM010000234.1:0-5788 GCA_964429095.1 uncultured Solibacteraceae bacterium
GCTCCTCTGTGGCTGCGCGGCGCACGAGCGCAAGTCATCTTCAAGTATCACAACGTTACCCCCCAGCAATACTTTCAGGGCTATGCAGACTACGCCGAAAAATGCCGGCTGGGACGAGAACAAACACAATACTTCAAGAATGCCTTCCCCTGCGCCCTATGGTTGGCCGATTCGTGGTTCAACCTCCAGGACGCCGGAATCATCGATGCCGCCACAGGCGTTGTGGTGCCTCCATTCATTCCATTGGCGGATAACGGCACACGGCCGGATGCTGCGCTTCTCAATGCGCTTGTTCAAGATGACCGCCTGCAAGTGCTCTTTACGGGAAGGTTCGTTCCCAACAAAGGACATCGTATGCTCGTCCATATAGTCGGCGAGTATGTGCGGCGCTACGGCGACAGCATCGTGGTGAACGTAGCCGGCAAACTCGACGCTGTATGCCGGCCATACTACGAGCAAGTGATGAATCTGGCTGTCGAAAGCCGCGTGGATCGGTATTTTCATTATCTGGGTGAAGTTACTTGCCCACAGCTCTTGGCCTACTACTTGGGTTCGGATGTTTACCTGAGCTGTAGCGACCATGAGGGCTTCTGTGTTCCCATAGCAGAGTCGCAGTTTGCTTATCTGCCGGTGGTGGCCAAAGCGAGGGCAGCGGTTCCTGAAACCGCCGGCGAGGGAGCCGTCTTGCTAAATGAGGACGTAGTTGCTTACGCTGATGCGCTGCACCGTCTACGCACAGACAGGAGCTTTCGTAGACAATTGAGCGCCCGGGGATACGCTAATTTTGTCCGGCGGTTCTGCCGAACGGCTGTTGAGACGCGCTTCCGGTATGCCTTGGAGAGCAGATTAGGGATACGTTTATGAAGATTGCGATCGCGACCGTCCAGGTGCCTTTCATACAGGGCGGCGCTGAATTGCATGCACGATCGCTGAAAGCACAACTGGAGTTGCGCGGCTACCAGTGCGACATTGTGACCACGCCCTTTAAGTGGTACCCTTCAGCAAGCCTTGTGGACTGCATGATGATGGGCCGCATGCTGGATCTGAGCGAAGTGAACGGCGAACGCATCCAGGTGGTCATCGCTCTGAAATTTCCCGCATATTACACTCGTCACGAAAACAAAGTGGTCTGGCTGCTACATCAGCATCGCCAGGCTTATGAGCTATGGGGCACCGAATTCGGTGACTTGCACACTTTCCCCGACGGTGAGCGTGTCCGCAGGATGATCGTGGATCATGATACGCGCTATTTAAGCGAAGCGCGACGCATATTCGCAAACTCGCAGAATGTCGCCGACCGGCTCGCCCAGTATAACGGCCTCCACTCCACGCCACTTTACCATCCTCCGGCGGGTCACGAAAACTACTATTGCGGGGCCTACGAGCCGTTCATCTTTTGTCCCGGAAGAATTGACAAGATGAAACGCCAGCGCGTGATTGTGGAAGCAGCCCGGTATGTGAAGAGCGATATGAAGGTCGTCATTGCCGGACGGGGCAGCGAAAAGGAAACCAGCCACTTGTTACGCTTGATCCGCGAGTATGACCTGGGTGATCGCGTGAGGCTCGCCGGTTACATCAGCGAGGAAGAGAAAGTTGAGTATTATGCCAAGTGCCGGGCGGTTTTTTTCGGTGGGTACCAGGAAGATTACGGCTACGTGCCGCTGGAGGCCTTCTACGCCTCTAAGCCAGTGATCGTACTGGACGACACTGGGGGGGCGCTGGAATTCGTCGAGGATGGCGTCAATGGCTTCGTCGTTGCTAATCAAGCCGCTGCGGTCGCCAGCCGGGTAGACCAGCTGGGTGATGATGCGGCTCTCGCGGAAAAGCTAGGCCGGGCAGGAGCGCTAACCTTGGAGCAGCGCCGCGTGGGTTGGGACCACGTTATCGACTCGCTGCTGGGAGCCGCTAGTGTCTAAGCCGCGCCTGTTATATGCAAGCCCTTTCCCGCCCATGCAGAGCGGGATTTCCGAATATTCTCGTTACCTGGTGGAGGGGCTGGCTGAGTTTTTCGATATTACCCTATTTACCGGCGACTACGAACTTTCCGATGCCGCCCTGCGCCGGCAATTCCGGGTGGTGAAATACCAGAAGGGACAAGACGGGGTGCTTGCGGAGCATCCTTACCGGCTTTACAACATTGGGAACAACCCCTGGTACCACGACTACATCTACGAATCCTGCCTTGCGGCGCCAGGAGTGGTCATTCTGCACGACGCGGTCATTTATTACCTGGTAGTGGGGCTTTACCAGGACCGTCCGGACTTCCTCGCGACAGTGTACCGGCTGGAGGGTGCGCGGGGAGTTGCTCTTATCAAGGAGCAACTGAAATGTCGAACCCCGTTTTTGGAATACTCCGAGGCGCACCTGTTGCCCTTTTTGGGCGAACTCCTCAGCTCCGGCAACAAGATCCTGGTGCACTCGGGCTACGCATTACGGCTGATCGAGAACCGTTTCCCAGCTCACCCCTCGCTCGGCCGGATTGACAAGCCCATCCCTATTGATTCCCCGTCATGCGAGGAGAATCTGGCGGAAATGCGGTGGCGGATCGGCGTGCCGCCCGAAGCAACGTTGATCTGCTCGTTTGGCTTTGTGGCGCCGGTAAAACTCAACCACTTGGTTTGCGAGGCTGTAAAAGTTGCCAGGCGCCGGACGGGAAGAGCGGTTTATTACTGCATGGTCGGCCAAGGGAATTATACGGATCCGTATCTTTCCGATTTCATACGGGTCACCGGCTATGTGCCGGACAGCGTATACAACGACTACCTGCGGTGCGCGGACCTGGTGGTCAACCTTCGTTATCCTTCTATGGGAGAAACCTCCATCGCCCTGCTGAGGGCCATGGCGCTCGGGAAACCGTGTATCGTGACCGGCCATGCCTGGTTCGCGGAGTTGCCGGATTCGGTGGCGTTGAAAACCGGCATTCCCGGCCGCGAAGACGTGGCCGGGCAACTTGTGCGGGCATTCGAATGTTTTCTCAGTGACCCGGGCCCGTTTCATACCATGGGACGCGCGGCGGCCGAATACGTGCGCCGCAGGCACACTCGTTCGGCGGCCGCCGAACGCCTAAGGCAGTATCTGGTGGAGCCGCAAGCGGCAGGCCTCAGCTGAGGTCCGCAGCGAGTTCGGCCAGTTCCGCTTCGGTCAGCCGCCGCTCGAATGTGTAGTGCGGATGGTCCACGCGGATCGCAGCGCCGTGCCGGAAGCGTGCGGCCTGCTCCGGTGAAAGCTGAAACTTGATGTACTGCACGGAGCTGACCCTGTCGGTCGAAATCTGCCGCGCGTCAAAGCAAGCCGGCACTGGAGGAGTTCCATCCACGACCAGCCAGACATGGTTCTCAATGCCCAGCAGTTGGCGGAGATGCACGTCGCGTTCGGCCGGCGTATCGTACTCGATCAACAGGCTGGCTGAAAGCTGATTTGGGCCGGGGATCAACTCGTTGTAAGTATCCACCTCGTGCTGAATGTCCTGCCGTTTGACAATACGCTCGATGCGCATCATCTCCTGAATCTGATAGCGCACGGTTTCGCGGTTCTCAAACAGGAATGTCAGGTGATCGCCCACCCGCACCCTCCGCCGGTCCTTGAGAGCCATTATGCGCGGCCGGATGGTTTCCCTTTCGGCTTCGTACTCAGCTATGTTCTTTATTTCTTCGATCGTAATTGGCTGCATCCCGTATCACCCTTGCTCCGGTTTCTTTTCAACTTTCTGCGCGAATCCGCCGGGGCGGTAGGCCCTGGCCAGCACCTGGATCGGATGCACCGGCCGGACGCCCAGAGCCTGCTCGAACTGCACCGCCGCCAGAGGACAGTCGGTGGCCATGGTTTCCGCCCCGGTTTCGGCCATTTCCTGGAAAGCCTTCTTGCCGGCCAGTTGCGAGAGAGGAAAGAACTCCTTCTTCATCGCCCATGTTCCGTCGTGCCCGCAACACTGTTCGACCATCTTGACCGTAACCCCGGGAATCTGCCGCAGCATGTCGCGTGAGCGGAAGCCGATGTTCTGCGCCTTCAGGTGGCAGGGGACGTGGTAGGCGATGGCGCCGGGAGTCGACTCAAAGTCCCGGTTAAACTGGCCGGCACGTTTGAGTTCGAACAGGTACTCGCACAAGTCGCGTGTGGCTTCCGCCACCTTCTTCGCCTGCGGCGTCCCCACCAACTCGGCGTATTCTTTGCGCAACATGTAAGAGCAAGTGGGGTTGATGGCCAGCACCACCTTGCCCGAGGCCACGTGCGGATAAAGCGAGCGAACGTTGGCCTCGGCCAGCTTCTTGGCAAGCTGCACATCGCCGGCTTCCAGGGCCGGCATCCCGCAGCAGTTCTGCTTCGGACAGGCGAGCGCAAGACCGTTTCGCGAAAAGACTTCCACCGCATCCTTGCCTACCTGCGGGTTGTTGTAATTGACAAAACAGGTATAGAAAAGCACGGCCTTGGAGCGGTCGCCGGCGGGAGCAGGCTGTTTGCGGTACCAGTCTTCAAACGTTTCACCGTGGAACTCAGGCAACTGCTTTTGGCGGTGGATACCCAGCATGGCTTCCATGGCGGCGCGCATCATCGGCTGGCGGTTGGCCCAATTCGCCAGGGCGGGCGTAAGCCGGGCGAACTTGCCCAGCAGTTCAGGCCGCGAAAGCAGCCTGGAACGCAAGCTGATGCCTTTCTGTTTGGCCCTCACCGCCGTCATACGCATCAGCAGACGCGGGAAATCGAGCTGGAACTCGTGCCCGTCGTCAGGTGTGTAAGGGCACTTCACATAGCAGAGCTTGCATTGATAGCAAGTGTCCACCACCCAGTCAATTTCGTCCCCGGTGAGTTTGCGCACGTCGCCATCATGGCCATCCACGGCGTTGAACAGGGCTGGAAAAGAGGGGCAGAGATTGAAGCACAGCCGGCAACCGTGGCAAATTTCGAACACCCGCTCAACTTCGGCCTTTAGGGCCTTCTGATCCCAATATACGGGATCGTTGGGATTGTAGCTCATGCCGGGCGTAGGTGCGCCCTTGATGACGTTTTCCATGCAAATAGTTTACGCGACGGCGGCGCGCGCCATGCTCTCCGCCGCCGTCGTGAGCTTAGGAAATGCTGGACAGCCCCTGGCTGAACCGGCCGGCGTGCGATTTTTCGGCCTTGGCCAAAGTTTCAAACCAATCGGCAATCTCGGCAAAGCCCTCTTCGCGGGCAACCTTGGCCATGCCGGGATACATGTCGGTATATTCGTGCGTTTCCCCGGCGATGGCGGCCTTCAGGTTGGACTCGGTGTCCCCGATCGGCAGGTCCGTGGCGGGATCGCCGACTTTCTTCAGGTAGTCCAGGTGACCGTGAGCGTGCCCGGTTTCGCCGTCCGCCGTATCGCGGAACAACCCGGCGATATCCGGATATCCTTCCACGTCCGCCTGCTTGGCAAAGTACAGGTAACGGCGGTTAGCCTGCGATTCGCCGGCAAAAGCGGCCTTCAGATTCTCGTGCGTCTTGCTGCCCTTCAGAGTGGACATTGCTTACTCTCCTTTGTAAAGTTCATGCTTCTTGTTCCTCGCGCGAACAGCGGGGGCAGAGGCCCAGCACCTCCACCGCCGTACGTTCCGCGCGGAATCCTTTGGGTAAAGGGAGGCGCAACCGGACCGGATCGACGGCGTCCTCCCTCAAATCGTGCACCGCTTTGCAACGCAAGCACACGAAATGGTGATGCGGCTCCAGATTGGCATCCAACCGGACGGTGGCGTGCTCCGGGCTCACCTCCCTGACCAGTCCCAGTTCCACGAAGGTCCGTATGGTCTTATATACCGTGGCAAGCGAGATG
>CAYSBM010000235.1:0-5767 GCA_964429095.1 uncultured Solibacteraceae bacterium
GAGTTCCTTGACCACGCCGATCACCTTCCGGCGGCTGCCGATCATGGCGATGTATCGCGCCGGGGTGGTCACCGCCCAGCGCAGCACGCGCAAGTCATCGCGGTGACCCCGCGTGACGATGAGGATATAACTGGAATCGTGAACTGCTAGCTTGGGGAAGATCTCCTCGTACGGTCCGGCGATCACTTCAGCCGCCTCAGGAAAACGCTCCCGGTTGGCGAACGCCTCGCGGTCATCCAGGATAACGGTCTCAAAACCGGCCAGCGCGGCCACCGCCGAGAGGCTCTTAGAGATGTGGCCCGCCCCAAAGATAAACGCGCGGGGCAGCGGCTCGACCGGCTCGATGAACACCTCCAGTTGCCCTCCACAGATCAGGCCATTGTCTCCGGCGGCGTCCTGGTTCAGGGTGAAGCTCAGGCGCTTGGGCTGACCGGTGCGGATCACCTCCCGGGCTGCGCTGTAGACCTCCGCCTCCACACAGCCTCCTCCGATGGTGCCGGCCATTGAACCGTCGGCCCGCACCAGCAACTTGGCGGTCTGGTAGCTGGGTATCGAGCCGCGGACATCGACAATCGTAGCCAGGGCGCAGACCTGGCCCGCGCGGCGAAGCCGGGCTACCTCCTCATAGATATCCATCCAGCGCAAATTATAGCGCGAAGGTGCATAAAGCCGGTTCCGGACACGGTATGATATGATCCGTTCGAAGTGAATTCTCCCTCGCACGTGGCGCCTGGATTGGCGCTGATATTCGATCTGGACGGAGTGATCATTCATTCCAACTCCGTTCACGCCCAGGCCTGGCGATATTATTTGGCGCAATTTGGTCTGGATTCGTCCGAAATAGAACGCACCATGTACGGCAAACGCAACGATGAAATCGTGCGTGAAATTTTCGGAGAGCACCTCTCCGAGCCGGAGGTGCTTGCGCACGGTGCGGCCAAAGAGGCGCTGTACCGCGAGCTGATGCGGCCGCATCTGGAAAATAATTTGGTAGCCGGAGTGCGGGATTTTCTGGACCGCCACCGGACAGCGCCGATGGCCGTGGCTAGCAACGCCGAACGCCCGAACGTGGATTTCGTGCTGGACGGCAGCGGGCTGGCTGGACACTTCCGCGCGGCTTTCGACGGAGCGCAGGTCCGGCGCCCCAAACCCGCCCCGGACATTTTTCTTATGGCGGCCGATTGCCTGCAAACCCAGCCGGCCAATTGCATCGTCTTCGAGGATTCGATGCCTGGAGTGGAGGCCGCGCGCGCCGCCGGCATGCGCGTGGTGGGCTTGCAAACCCCACAGCCCGAACTGCCGTGCGTCGACCTGGGGATTAACGAGTACCTTGACCCGCGGCTGGAGCCGTGGTTGAGTTGTCAAACCGCGCGCACATGAGCTGGCTCGCCCGATTACGACGGAGTCCCTGGAACGAAACCACCCCACAACAGATGCGCGCGCTTTATGCGCTGAGCGAGGAGATTCTGACGGCAGACACGCCTACAGCCATCGCGCGGCGCCTGTCGGAAGTTCTTGTGCGGTCTATGGGCGTCTCCCGGGTCCGTCTCTATGTCTATGACCGCCGCGCGCGCACCCTTGAGCAGGTGA
The DNA here is from genome assembly GCA_964429095.1 of uncultured Solibacteraceae bacterium. Lineage (GTDB taxonomy): Bacteria > Acidobacteriota > Terriglobia > Bryobacterales > Bryobacteraceae > JAJFUV01. Next base: position 1,591 of record CAYSBM010000235.1, read on the forward strand.
GCTCCCCCGGCTGCGCTCAACTGATTTTCTCTCTCGACGAGCCGCCCGCCCCCCCGGCTTCGGTGGCCGCCATGGCCTTCCGCAACCGCACGCTGCTGGCTGTGCCCGACTCAGCGGATAGCCCCTTCTTCCACGGCGAAAGGAGCGCGGATTGCCCGCGGGCCGCGCTGTTTGTACCTATGCAGGGGCCGCACGAACCGGCCGGGCTGCTCGAACTGGATCAGAACGACCGTCCGCGGGATTTCACCCCCACCGAAAAAGCCGCTGCGCAGCACCTGGCCAACCTTGCCAGCATCGCCTTGCGAGGCATCGCTTGGCGGGCCAGCCAGGAGAAACTTTTCCATGGACAGCGTCTGGCTGCCGCTGGACAACTCATTTCTTCGATTGCCGGACAGCTCAAGATCCCCCTGGAAGCCATCGCGCAAACCGCTCAACGTCTGGCCGAATCCACGACCGGCCCCCTACGGGAGGAACTTGAGCAGCTTCGCGGCCAGGCGCAAAGCGGCGTGGAAACGGTGGCCCGCATGCTAAGCTTCTCCAGCCTGGAACAGGGCGAGCCGCCGGAGACCGACCTCGGAGCCCTCATGAATGATCTACTGGGGTCTCAACGCTCCCAGGGCGCACCGGTCGAGTCGTCGCTGCCCGATGAGCCGCTACCGGTAAGCGGCTCTGCCGAGCAACTGGAGGCCCTGTTTTCCAATACCCTTGCTTTCGCCCTGGAGCAACGGGACGCCATCTCCCCTAGACCGGTGACCGTCCTGGCGAGGCGCTTCGGGCAGATGGTCCATGTCGAAATCACCTACCCGGCGGCGCCCGTCTCAAGCCCCCGGCCGGATCCCTTTTCTGTAACTATGCTGAAATTCCAAGGCGGACTCAGCCTGGGTGTTTGCCGGAGTATGGCCCGGCATTTCGGCGGAGAGATGCGCTGGATCGAACAATCCGCTGACATGGCCCGGCTGGAAGTGGAGCTGCCGTGCGCCGAACCGAGTCCTCCCTCCCCAGTGGAGCGCCGCGCGGCGCCCCGGCCGGGCGCGCGCCAGTTGACCATCCTGCTGGTGGATCCGGATGCGGCCACAGCCCGCGCCACCCTAACCGCGCTCAGCAGCCGCGACCACCGCGTGGTTCCTGCATCTTCCACCGAGGAAGCCGTCGACCTGATGCGCCGGTTCCGCTTCGACACCCTCTTCTGCGCGCTTGGCTCACCGCGCGTGGACTGGCTGCGCCTGTTCGAACAGGCCCGCAGCCGGGCGGGAGGATTTGTCCTGTTGGCGGAACGCTGCGATTCCAAGCTGGCCGAATCGGTCCGGGATGGCGAAGGGCACGTACTGGGCAAGCCGCCGGAAGGCCCCGAACTGGACCGGGTGCTGAGCATTCTGGCGGCGCGGGCCGGGCGCCGGGCGCAAGGTAAGATAGAAGCATGAAGATCCTGCTTTGCGCGGTTCTGGCCGCGTCCAGTTTCGTTTTCGCGCCTCAGACTTTTTCCGCGCAGAACAAGTACAACGGTCCGCGCCCCCCTAAGCCGGACTTGCCGTACCTGCTGCATGCCGATCATTTGATTCCCACCGAAGCCGTCGAGGCGCGCGAAGAGAAGCGTAAGAGCGAAACCATCGCTACCGTGGCGGGCGCCAGCAGCCCGGCGCGAACTCCTCTGGCTGAGCCCATCTTTCTTTTGGAGAGCGCCAAACTTGATCCCGGCCAGTTGGAACTGTGGAAACTGGAATCCAAAGGCGGCAACCGGCAGTTGGTGCTTCCCGACAAACCCAAGAAGGGCGGGCCGCGGCCCTTGCGCCTGCTGGTGACCAAGCTGGACGACACGCTGTACCGCGTGGAAGTCAACGAAGTGCTGGAAAACGGTGAGTACTCACTTAGCCCGCGCGGCTCCAGCCAGGTTTTTTGTTTCCAGGTTTACTGACGGGAGGGCGCGGGCGTTCCCGCCAGGATCGGGTTTTGCTAAGCAGAGTATTCAGCGCGTTCCAATCCCGGGATTTCCGCATCCTGTGGGCCGGGGCCTGCACCTCCAGCATCGGAACATGGATGCAGAAGCTGGCTCAAAGCTGGCTGGTGCTGCAACTTTCCGGCTCGCCGTTTCTGCTGGGGCTGGATGCTTTCCTGGGCGAGATCCCCATTTTCTTGTTTTCTTTGGCCGGCGGCGTAATTGCGGACCGCGTAGACCGCCGCTACGTCCTGCTGGCTTCCCAGTTCGTACAAATGAGTTGCGCGTTTCTGCTGATGTCGCTGATCGCCTTGAAGCTGATCCTGGTCTGGCTCATCTTGGCCCTCTCTTTCGTGGTGGGCCTGGCCCAGGCTTTCGGCGGGCCGGCCTATCAGGCGCTTATCCCGACTCTGGTCAAGCCGGATCACCTGCCTAACGCCATCGCCATGAATTCGATTCAATTCAACGTGGCCCGTGTCATCGGCCCCGTGTTAGGCGGGCTGGCGCTCACCCAATTGGGCGCGGCCTGGTGTTTCGGCCTGAACGGACTGAGTTTTGTGGCCGTGATTGTGTCGCTGGTCTCGCTGCGCATCCGGTTCGTACCAGCGGACCGCACCGGCTCGATGCTCGACAGCATCCGGCAGGGCTTCGGCTTCATCCGGGCCAAACGCGGCATGTCCGCCCTGATCGTGCTGGCGTTTCTGGCCACCATGCTGGGCATCCCGCTGATGGTCTTTCTACCGGTTTTTGCCAAGGACGTCTTCCGGCAGGGTCCCGCCGGCTACACATTGCTACTGGCTTTTTCCGGCGCCGGATCCATCGCCGGAGCGCTCTCGGTGGCAGCGGCCGGCAACGCGCGCCGCAAAGGACGCGTGATTGTGATAACCCTGGTTGCGCTGGGGATTCTTATGCTGGGTTTCGCAACGTCCCGCTGGCTCCCAGTAAGTTGCGCACTTGTCTTTTTGGCCGGCGCGGCCATGATCGCTGTATTTGCCACCTTGAGTTCGCTGGTGCAGCTTCTCACTCAGGATGAGATGCGGGGACGCGTGATGAGCGTGTATAACGTTGCCTTCCGCGGCGGCATGCCTATGGGAAGCCTGCTGGCCGGGTCGCTGGCGCCGTCGTTAACCGCCCCGGTGGTTCTGGCCATCTATGGTGTGTTGATGACCTTGTTGGGACTATACTTTTGGGTGGTAGAGCGCGAGGTGGCGGCTTTGTAGAATGAGTGAACGCAACATGCGAGTTCTGACAGCGGCGCTGCTGATGATATTCCTCACCGCTCCAGCCGGCGCCGATGATCTGGAGTTGGCCAGGGACCGGCAGGATCGCGCGGCTCTGGAGAAGACCATCGCCGAACTGGCCGTGAAAGCTGTACGCCAGCCCAACCAGCCTGAGGCGCATTACCTGCTGGCGCTGGCTCATTCCTACCTGGCGGAAGTCGCCTTGGAACTGCGCGACAAGAACCTGGCGAAAAGCGCGGCAGAGACCGGGATCAAGTCCGCTGAACGCGCCGCGGCGTTACGGCCCTTCTCATCGGAATATCAGCGCCTGCTGGGAACGCTTTGCGGGCAGGTGATCCCCGCCAACGTCCTGTCGGGTCTGCGGTATGGAAAATGCGCGCAGGAAGCGGTGGCCAAAGCCATTAAGTTGGATCCCAAGTCCTCGATGGCCTATTTGAGCCGCGGCGTCGGTAATTATTACTTGCCACCGGCCTTAGGTGGCGGTCCGGAACTGGCCCTAAGAGACTTCGAACGCGCAATCCAGCGCAAACCGGACAACGCCGAGGCTTATCTCTGGCTGGGGATCGCCCTGCGAAAGCTGAACCGCAACAACGAGGCCCGCAAGGCCTTTTCGAAATCCCTCGAGTTGAACCCGCGCCGCGTCTGGGCGCGGCGACAACTGGAAAAGACCCCCGCGCAATGAAGCGTGAGACCTGGATTGCCGCCGCCGGCGTGGCGGCGATCACCGCCCTAAGCTTCTACTACCCTGGCTCAACTTACCTGCAATCGGACACACAGATCTATGTGCCGATTCTGGAACGGCTTTATAATCCGGCGCTGCTCTCTCGAGATTTAATGGCCGCGGACCCGCATGTCTCTTTCACCATCCTGGACGAGGTGTCGATTGCTGCCCGCAAAGCCACCGGCCTGGGTTTCTATGAAATTCTGCTCGCGCAGCAGATATTGGCGCGCGCGGCGGGCGTGTTGGGTATCTTTCTGATCGCCTCGGCGCTAGGACTGGCGC
>CAYSBM010000236.1:0-5765 GCA_964429095.1 uncultured Solibacteraceae bacterium
TCCCCCGTGCCGCCCTGCTTCATCACCTCAGCGGAGTTCAGAAACAGGTTCACAAACACCCTCTCCCAAGAGACCGGCAGGCCTTGCAGCAGAATTCCGGCGCTCACCCGGCGGCGAAACTCAATCCGCGGACCGTGCACCAGATCCAGAAAATCGCGCGTGGCTTCGATGGCTGAATCAAGCAAAGCGTTCAGCTCGGTGGCGCCGCCGGCCGATTCGCAAAAACCACTCAACAGCCGCCTGCCGCGCGCCACGCCGCGATGCAGGGTGGCGGCGATGCCGGCCCACCGCGCATCGCCCGCCAGCAGATCGGCGGCCTCGCTGATGGTGGCGAACACGTTGTTAAGATCGTGCGCCAGGCAACGGAAATCCAGCTTGTTGTCCTGTTCGGTGGGCATGCTTCAACCGGCCGCTTTGCGCAGTGTATCGAAAAATTCAGGGTAAGAAACAGCCGCCGCCTCTGCCCGCTCGATCGTTGTGGGGCCGTCGGCGGCTAAGGCAGCCACCGCAAAGGCCATGGCGATACGGTGATCGCCGAAGGAATCCACCACCGCGCCATGCAAGCGTTGCCGCCCGGGCACCTGGAAACCATCCGAAGCCATTTCCGTCTTCACGCCCATACGGGCCAGGTTCTCGCATACCGTGGTGATGCGGTCGGTTTCCTTGACCCGCAGTTCGGCCGCGTCGCGCACCACCAGCCCCTCCTCACTGACGGCGCCCAGGACTGCCAGCACTGGGATTTCGTCAATCAGTGCCGCCGTCATAGCCTTTTCAATGACGCCGCCGCGGAGTTGAGCATAGCGCACCCGTATGTCCGCAACGGGCTCTCCGGCGCAGAGGCCGGCATTCAATACTTCCACACCTGCGCCCATGGAAACCAGAAAGTCAAGCAACGCGGACCGCGTTGGATTGACCCCCACGCGCTCGATCACCAACTCCGACCCCGGCGCCAGAAGCGCCGCCGCCAGGAAAAACGCCGCCGAGCTCAGGTCTCCGGGCGTCTCCAGGTCCCGCGCCTGGAGCCTCGATCCGCCGCGGAGGGTAATGACGCCCGCGCTGGCATCGATGCGGGCTCCGAATTCACGCAGCGCCACCTCAGTATGGTTCCGCGTCGGAACGTTTTCGCGCACCACCGTCTCGCCTTCGGCGTTCAAACCGGCCAACAACACGCAGGTCTTCACTTGCGCGCTCGCCACTGGCAGAGTGTAGTCGATGGCGTGCAGCCGTGCGCCGCGGATGGTGAGCGGCGGATAGCGTCCCTGGCGCGCCTCGATGCAGGCCCCCATGCGGCCCAGCGGTTGCATGATGCGGTCCATCGGGCGCCGCGACAGCGACTCGTCGCCTCCAATCCGGCTCTCAAACGGGAGCCCGGCAAGAACGCCGCTCAACATGCGGATCGTGGAACCCGAATTGCCCGCGTCGAGCATGCCGCCGGGCGCCCGCAGGCCTTCGGAACCCGATCCTTGGATGTGAACCTCGGCACCTTCTCTGCTGACCGGCACGCCCAGGGCGGCAAGACAGCCCAGCGTCGAAGCGCAGTCTGCCCCCGTAGAGTAGTTTCGAATCCTGGTTTCTCCATGCGCCAGCGCGCCCAAGATTGCGTAACGGTGCGAAATGGACTTATCGCCGGGCAGCCGGATGGCGCCGCGCAGGGGACCCGACACAGCGATTCTCTCTTGCATGGAAAGTGTCCTCATTCTAACAAGCCGCACACGAGGCGCCATAGGGCCCGTCGCTTCCCGCCAGGGTATACAATTTCGACTGTTGCCTCCAAACCAGGCATAGGAGATTCGCATGAAGCGCAGAGATTTCTTAATGGGCGCGGCTTCCACGGCCGCCGCCGCGCCGCGCACGCCACCCAATATTCTCTTCATTATGCCGGACCAGTGGCGCGGCTGCGACCTAGGCATCGCCGGCAACCGCGAGGTGCGCACGCCAAACCTTGACCGCCTGGCCCAGGAAAGCGTTTATTTCCGAAGCATGACCGCCAATACTCCGGTCTGCACCCCGGCCCGCGGCATCCTGCTCACGGGACGGTACGCGCACCGTGCGGGCACGCCGGCCAACGATATCCCCCTGCCCAGCGAGGCGACCACCATTGCAGAGATTCTGGCCGCGGCGGGCTACTACACGGGCTTTGTCGGCAAGTGGCATCTGGAAGGCGGAAAACGGCTGCCGGGCTTCGTCGCGCCGGGGCCCCGCCGCCAGGGGTTTCAATTCTGGGCGGCTAACGAGTGCTCTCACGACTATTTCAAGCAGCAGTACTTCCGCGACGATCCTACTCCTATACCGGTGAGAGGCTACGACGCCTTCACCTGGACGGATCTGGCGCTTGAGTTTCTAGATCACGCCCACCAGCGCCGCCAGCCGTTCTGCCTCTATCTCCAGCATCCCTCGCCCCACGATCCTTATCTGGTTCCGCCCGGTTACGAAGGCATGTACACGCCGGAGCGCCTCACCATGCGCAAGAACTGGCGCGCCGGGGCCAAACGCCTCGGCACGCCCGCAGACATCGCCGGCTACTACGCCGCCATCACTTGTCTGGACGGCGAAGTGGGCCGCCTGCTCAAACGCATCGACGAACTGGGCTGCCGCGACAACACCATCGTTCTGTTTACCTCCGATCACGGCGACATGCTCGGCTCGCAAGGCGCCGTGCTCAAACGCAAACCCTGGGAAGAGTCGGTGATTGTTCCCGGCCTGCTCCGCTGGCCCGCGGGGCTGCGCCGGGCGTATGCTTCCGATGTTGTTTTTTCGCACGTTGACGTGGTTCCGACACTGCTGGGTTTATGCGGCGTGAAGTCCCCGGTGCAAATGGATGGATTCAATTACGCGCCTTACCTGCGGGGCGCTCGCGTAAAGACGCCCGAATACGCCCACCTGGCCATACACACTCGCACGGAGAACAACGAATTCGCGCCCTGGCGGGGGCTGCGCACGCGCCGTTACAAGTACGCGCGCTTCCAGGACAAGCCTTGGGTGCTATACGACCTGGAAAGAGATCCCTACGAAATGGAAAACCTGGCCGCATCGCCGGCTTACGCCAATCTGGCAGCGCGTTTCGACGGCATGATTGAAGCGCATATGCGCCAGACCGCCGACCGCTGGATCGAAATGCGCGACCGTCCCTACCGCTAGACCCAATGCCGCTGCGGCCGGAGATGCGGGATTGCTTTGCCGGCCATGGCGCGGCTTTCAAGGCTTTCATGGCACAATTCGAGCATGACATCGTATGCAAACTTCCACAACCTGGTTAGGAGAGCCGTGCTCCCACTGCTGACGGCGGCTCTGCTGTGGAGTGCGGATTGGGGCGCCGGATTTGCCGATCCGCCCCAAACCCACGACATGGGGGTTTACTGGTGGTGGTTCGGCCCGGCCATAACCAAAACGGAAGTGACGCGCGAACTCGAGGTGATGCGCGCGGCCCGCATCGGTGCCGTCCTGATTTTCCCGGTCTATCCCATCAGTGTAGATGACCCCTCCAAAGGCATTCGCAACCTCAAGTACCTCTCCCCAGAGTTTCTCGACGTGCTCGGCCACGCGGTTCGCGAAGCGCGCCGGCTGGGCATCACGGTAGATCTTCTCATCGGCACCGGCTGGCCCTTTGGCGGGCCGTCCATCACGCTCGAAACCAGCGCGAAGAAGCTGCGCGTGGAACTCGGCCCGGCCACTGCTGGAACCGGCGAAAGGCTGGAGGCCGCCTGGATCGTCAAAGGCGACGGGAGAACGGTGGACGCCGGCGGCGCCGAGGATGTCACCGCTCTGGTGCGCCTGGGCAAGCCCGTCCGCGTGCCCCAAGGGCGTGTATTGATGTCTTTCCTGATGTCTCCCACCAACATGCAGGTGAAACGCCCATCCCTCGGCGCTGAAGGCCTGGTGATGGACCACCTGGATGCGAAGGCCTTGAATACATACTTGGCGGAGGTCGGCGAAAAGCTGCTTTCTGCGGTTCCACGCGGCGGCATACGCATGTTGCACTCCGACAGCATGGAAGTATTCGGCGCCGAGTGGACGCCCACGTTCTTGGATGAATTCCGCCGGCGGCGAGGCTATGACTTACGGCCCTACCTGCCGGCGTTAGCCGCGGATGCCGGGCCCATCACCGAAGATGTCCGTTTCGATTTCTGGCGGACGTTGAGCGAGTTGGCCACCGCCAACTATGTGCGCCCGCTTCAGGCCTGGTGTCATACACACGGCGCCGGACTGCAAGCCGAAAGCTATGGAAGTCCTCCGGTGGACATGTCCAGTTACGCCTTTGTCGATTCGGTGATGGGCGAAAGTTACGACTGGAAAATGTTTGTGGCCTCGCGCTGGGCTTCGTCGGCCGCGCACCAGTACTCCAAGCGCGTAACCTCGGCGGAAGCCTACACGTGGCTGCGTTACCCGCGTTATGTTTCGACGCTCGAAGATATCAAGCTGGGCAGCGATCTGCATTTTGCCTGCGGCGTGAACAAGATCATCGCGCACGGCTACGCCTACTCGCCGCCTTCGATGGGCACCCCCGGCTGGGGCTACTACGCCTCGGTCATGTTGAACGACAACAATACCTGGTGGCCCTACTTCCGGCATCTGGCGGACTACGTGCGGCGGACCAGCTACGCCCTCACGCTCGGCAAACCGGCCGTGGACGTGGGAATTCTTTTGCCGGAGGACGACGTGATGGCGGCCCAGGCGCCGGGCCACGGGCTGAACCTCTACATGGCCACCAAGGGATGGCTGGGGCGCACGCGTGTGCCGGAGTTTAGCCTGCCTGCGGCCTTCGCAGCCGAAACACCGCTGATTAAGACGTTGCTGGCCAGCGGTTTCACGTTCGACGGATTCGATCGCAGCTTGCTGCAACCCACGCTGCGCACCAGCCGCGGGCGCCTGGAGGTTGGCGATGTGGCCTACCGCATCGCCATCTTGCCCAGTCTCAAGGGTATTTCCCTGGCAATGCTCGAACGCCTTCGCGATTTCTGCCGCTCGGGCGGCGTCATTATCGCCACCCGCAGGCTCCCGGAAGCCGCCTACGGAGTCCGGGACCGCGAGGCCCGCTACCGGCGTGTACGGACACTCATCGAGGATATCTTCGGCCCCGGTTCCCCGGAGCGGGCCCGCCGCCGGGCCTACGGTAAAGGATTGGCCATTTACGTTCCGGATGAAACCGAACAGCTTGCCGCCGTTCTGGCTACTCTTGATCCCGAAATCCGGTTTGCCCAGCCGGACGCTGACCTGGTCTATATCCACCGCGCTGAGGGCGCGCGGCATCTTTACTTTCTGGCCAATACGGCCGCAACCCCCAAACGCTTCCAGGCTGTCTTCCGCGACGCCAGGGGCGCGCCGCAAGCTTGGAATGCCATGGACGGAACCATCACCGGGGCCGGGGATGGAAATCAACTCGTCATCGATCTCGGACCGCATGCCAGCACCATCATCTACTTCGATCCAGCCGCCCGGAGGGTGCCCGCGCCAGCCAAACGCCGCCCGGCGGCTGACATCGCCGTCTCCGCTACCTGGAGCTTGGAAGCCGCCGGACGGAGGTTTACACTGGATTCGTTGCGCTCCTGGACCGAAATTCCAGAGTGCCGGTATTTCTCCGGGCGGGGCATCTACAGCACAACGGTTGAAATGCCCGGCGGATGGCTGGAGAACGGCAAGACGGTGTGGTTGGACCTCGGCCAGGTGCGCGAAACCGCCGAGGTGCGCGTCAATGGCCAGCCGGCTGGCGTGGCCTGGATGAGACCTTACAAGATGGACATCACCCGCCATCTGAAACCCGGCGCAAA
>CAYSBM010000237.1:0-1610 GCA_964429095.1 uncultured Solibacteraceae bacterium
GCGATCGCCCAGCAGGAGAATTGGAAAGGCGTAAGGCATCATGGCTTCCAGCGAGCAACCCACTTTGCCGATCAGCCCGCCGGCGAACTTGATGGCGGTGATAGAGTTCGGGTCGTACTCGAACTTGAGTTGATTGTTCCGGCTGGTGTTCGAGTAACAGAACACTTCCACGGCTTCCTGCCCCACAAAGTAGCGTAAGGCGTCCACGGCGTGGCAGCCGCCGGTGAGCAGCGCGCTGCCGCCGTAAGGCTTCTGGATGATCCACTCGTAGCCGGAATACCAGGGGCCGATGTCGTGCATATAGTCGACCTCGGCATAGTACAACTCACCCACCAGGTCATCGGCCAGCATGGTCTTGATGGTTTCCACCAGAGGGTTCCAGCGGAGCACGAAGCTCACCACGCTCCGCACGCCCGCTCGCCGCACGGCTTCATCCAGCGCCGCAAGGTTGGCTTCGTCAAGTGCGATCGGCTTCTCGACCACCACATGGCGGCCGGTGGAGGCCGCGGCGATAGCCGGCGGAGCGTGCAAATGGTGGGGCGTGCAGACGCTTACGATGCGCACCCGTTCGTCTTTGAGAAGTTCGTCCAGATCCGTGTACGTCTGGCAACCCGCCAGATGGAACTGGGCCGCCCTCTGTTCGGCGCGGGCCTTATCGCGGCTAAGCAGAGCCACCACTTCGGTATGCGGGTTCTGTTGAAACGCCTTGATGTGCTCGCCAGCCACCCAACCGGTGCCTAGCACCGCTACTCCCAATTCTTTCGCCATTCAGATTGTCTCCCTAACTGTGTTTCGGCGCGGACCAATCCTGGTAGAGCGCATCCAGCCGCACGCGGTCCGGCTCTCCCAAGAACGCCAAGACACCCCAGCGGAAATGCAGGCTCTCACCCGGCTTCAAACTGAACCCCTCATGAAAAGTAGGCGCCGCCGACATGTATCCAAACTTGTCGTTCATGACGAAAAACGGCGTGGGGTGCCGTGGATTCTCCGGGGCGTCGAACATAGCGACGCTCGCCATGCCTTGGCCTTCTCCCATGGAGCCTGAGTAGGCGCACCAGCGGGCGCGCTCGCCGCTGGCCCGCTTGAAATCCGTTGTGCCGTTCGAGTTCAGCGTCTTGCCAAAATCCATCGAGTGCGGGAACCGCATCCCCAACCCGTTGTAGGGATGCTTGGAGGCGTCGATGGTGATGGCCTCTTTCGCTGCGGTGATCTCGCTTACCCAATCCAGGCGCACCAGCTCGCTAGTGGGCGGGGCAACGTGCAGCGTCTGCTTTTCCACCAGGTACAGCTTGCCTTTAGCCACCCAATGATTCAACGCCGATATCACCGCCTGGGGGCCTTCTTTTAGCGTCAGAAATTTTTGATGCACAATTTGGCCGTGCTCGCCCGGGTTTTTCTCGCCCCAGAAATCCAGGCCGTTCACGTTGGACCAGGCCAGCATGAGGCCCTGGTGGTGAACGTGATCGGGCGGGGAATCGTAGCTCACGATGAAACCGTTGGGTGCAAAGAAGGGATGTACGTAAGTCTTTGGGCGCGCCGGCGTGTAGCGGTACTCAATCAGCGGCTGGCTGCCGCAAAACACCGCCACCTTTTCGCCTTGGGTAGGAACA
>CAYSBM010000237.1:1620-5751 GCA_964429095.1 uncultured Solibacteraceae bacterium
TGCCGGGCTGAGCATGGCCGAACGCCGCGGTGCAGCAAGCGAGCATCGCGCGTCTGGTCCATAGATGTGTGCTGCCGTGCATGGGAGCCTCCTAGTCCAGACGGATGGTCTGGCTGTCCTCGTCGAAACTGGCCACGCGGCGGCTCAAGTGCGCCTGCATGGCCATGATAAGAGCTGTCTGCGTGCGATAGCCGTTCTCGATTCCGGCATTGGTTTCCCCGCGCGTGCGGACCGCAGTGAGAAAGTTGCGGACGTGCTCGCGGACCGGGTTGAAGCTGGGGATTTCCACGGCGCGGTTTTGCGTCGGCGCCTCCGGCGTCACGTAGAGATTGGCTTCGCGCAGGGTGATGACGCCGTGTGTGCCGCGGATCATGGGATCGAAATTGGCGCCGTTGCCCTGGCTGCCCACGATCACCACATTCAAGCCCGCCGGATACTCCAGCAGCACGTCGAACGTGTCGGGCACCTCGCGTTCGCCGTGAAATACATACTGGCCGCCGATGGCCGCCACGCGCTTAGGAAAGCCGAGATCGAGCGCCATTACGATGGGGGCCAGGTAATGCGGGTAGAGGTCGGTGACCGGCCCGCCGGAATAGTCCATGTACATGCGCCACCGGAAAAAACGCGACACATCGAAGGGGCGCTTCGGTGCGTCGGCCAAGAAAGCTTCCCAGTTCAGATCCGGACCGGGCCGGGCGTTGGGATCGTCCACCGGCATCCCTCGCTCGCCCCAATCTCCCTGGCGGAACAGCCCGGTGAGCACGTGGATGGGCTTGCCGATGGCGCCTCGCTTGATCTGCGTGCGGGCGTTGTGGTGCATTACGTCGCTGTTGCGCTGTGTGCCGACCTGGAAGATTGTCTTTCGCGCGCGTACCTCGCCGGCCAGTTCCTTGAGCTTGTTGAATTGCGACCAGTGCGTAAGCGGCTTTTCACAATACACGTCCTTACCGGCGCGAACGGCTTCCAGGGCATGATAGACGTGTAAGCGGTCCGGCGTGGCAATGAAGACCGCATCCACCGCCGGGTCTTGCAGCAGTTCCCCCGAACTGCTGTATGGTTTGGCGTGGAACCGCGCGGCTGCCTTCTCCAGGCGCGGCCGGTAAGCGTCGCAGACGGCCACAATGTCGGCGGCGGCGCCCTCTTCTTTCAGCCGCAGAACCTCCCCCATCAGGCTGTTGCCGCGGCCCCCGGCGCCGATCAGCCCGATGCCGATCCGCTCCTTATTGGCGCGTGTCTCCTGCGCGCGCGCCACGGCGGCCAGCGAGGCGGATGCCGCCAGGAAATCCCGGCGGCGAGTGGAAGTGCGGGACGGTTTCTGCATGGTGGGGAACTCCTTTCTGTCCAGACCATATGATCCTGAAACCGGCAATCTGCTGTCAACAACCTCCGGCGCGCAGCGGCGAAACTTTCTTGAGCAAAGCGAGCCGCGCCGCGCGGCCGCTGGCAAAGCCCGCTTCTCTCAGTCTCTCGATGCTCACATGCAGGCCCTCATTCACGCCGCCCGAGCCGAACCACCACAACCCATCCGGGCGGAACAGGGCCACGTCCTCGATGTCCATTTCCCAGCTTCGTTCCAAGGTGACCGGCAGCGGCCAGTTGCCCCAGCTCATCACACCGCGCGGCAAATAATGGACTTTCAAACCCGCCTGCTTTGGTGTGGTGATGGACAAATCGAGCACCCCGTAGCGGTGGCGCCACTTGTCGTATTCATAGGTGACGGCGGTCCAGTGCGGCAACTGCTTGTGGAACTCGGCGAGATTGACTTCCTGAGTGATGCTGTAGGTTGAGTTGGCCGTTTCGCAGATCATGCCCAGATCGCCCTGGAAGCCCCGGCTCCGCACGGCGGCTTCTATCGCCTGAAGAACTTGAATCCTGCGGTGCGTGTTGTAGTCTCGCCAAGCCGGGACGTCATAAAGACGGGGATTTAGAGGATGCCCTAAACGCTCGAAGAGAGGGCGCCCGTTTGCGGCGGCCCACTTGTTGTAAAGCGGAATGCGGTGGGGGAGCTCGACGCCTGAGTCTTCCAGCTCGACGTTCAAGGCATCGGCCATGGGAAACTCCCGCATCAGTTCGTCGAAGATTTCCACTGCGCGCTCGGCCACGCCGGGCGTGTCCAGATCATAGATGCCGATTTCCATAGTGGGGCCGCCGTCGACGGGTACGCTGAGTGTGCGGTAGGGTTTCAGTCCATAACTGCGGGGTTCGAATCCACAGACGTAAGCGCTGAGCCAGGTCTTGATCTTGCGCTTGCGGGCCTCATGCAGCGCCCAGCGCAATAACTCGTTGCCGGAGGCAATGACCCGATTTGAAGCCCACTGATCCAGATACTTCAGCCGGGAACGGTAGCCGGTTGTAAACCAGCGCGGACAGATGAGCAAGGAGTTCATGCCAGCTTCAGCCATATCGTCCAGCAAGGATATGTAGTCGTCCTTGCCGTAGGCTTCCATTCCTCCGGCTCCCGGAGCGGTGTAGTCCCAGAAGCCGTGCTCGGCGAGCTGCTCCGAGGTGAAGCGAAGCGCAAAACTTCCCGCTGCGGCGGAGCGCACAAGGGTTCTTCTGGTCATGGATTGATTAAAGCACGTCGGCGAAGCCGCGCTTGAGGTGCCGGAAGAACAGCCCCCCGGCGACGAACATTCCCACCGCGAAGCCGGCCAGCGTGGCGAGTTCATGCCAGTCCGGCGGCCGGCTGGTCAGCAGCCGTTCGCGGTAAGCGTTCACTAGATAGGCCAGGGGATTCAAGTGCAGAAGGAAGCGGAACCTGCCGGGGTATTGTTGTTCGGTGATGAAGATCGGCGTCAGCCAGAACCAAAGCGTGAGTAAGACGGAAACCGCCTGAGCGGTGTCGCGCAGATAAACATTCAGGGCGGAGAAGATCCAGCTCACCCCAATGGCGAACAACCCCAACAAGAGCATGTACACGGGCAACAGGAGCACCATCAGGCTGAAGTGGCCCAGCCAGATTCTGACCGCCGCGATGACCAGCGCCAGTGCCAGCAGGTGGTTCATCAGCGAGCTGAGGAACACGCTCACCGGAATGATCTCAGCGGGGAAGACTGTCTTGGTGATGAGGCTCGATTGCTCCAGCAGGCTGGATGGCGCCCGCTGCACGGTTTCCTGAAACAGGAGCCAGGGCAAGAATCCAGCGAACAGGTAAAAGGTATAGTTTTGCGTGATGGAGCCGCGCGGCAGTTCAACTTTCATGCATAACTGAAACACGAACACCCAGCTCAGCAGCAGCACGAGCGGGTGGATCAGTCCCCAGAGCCATCCAGCCGCCGAACCAATGAAACGTTTCTGGAAGTCGCGCCGCACCAGTTGGAAGAGCAAGGCGCGCCGCTCGATAAGGTTCACAAGAAAATGCCGGCCAGGAAGCGTTACCATCGCGGAGTGTGTTTCAGAAGGCAATGCTAGCACGGTGGCGGGCCGGCATGCTGTTAGAATGGCTCCTGAGAAACCCCATGAGCCAGGTTCCGAACTGGGACGAGTATTACCTCGCTATTTGCAAAACCGTCGCAGCGCGCAGCAAAGATCCCAACACACAAATCGGCTGCGTGATTGCCGGGCCGGCGCACGAGATCCGCTCGACCGGCTACAACTCCCTGCCTCGGGGCATCCGCGACGGCGTGCCGGAACGTCTGGTACGTCCCACGAAATATTTGTGGATGGAGCACGCCGAGCGCAACGCCATTTACAATGCCGCCCGTTGCGGAACGCCGCTGGAGGGGTGCACGCTCTACGTTGAGATCATGCCCTGTATGGATTGCGGCCGCGCCATTGTGCAGGCCGGCATCCGCGAGGTGGTCATTTCCAGTGAACGCATGCGCGAGTATTCCAGCGAATACTACAAAGAGCACTTTGGCAACGTGGAAGTGCTGTTTGAAGAAGCGGGCATCAAAGTCCGGCGCGTCCCTTAGGACCGGCTGCCAGCCGCGCATCAAAACCGCCGAGCACCGTGGCGCCGCAGATCAGCAGGCCGCACAAAGCCAGAGCCGCGCCAAGATACACGGTCCACGGCTCATATCGGAAGGTGACGGTGTGGTTGCCTGCTTCGACCACCACGCCCCGAACCAGAACGCAAGTGCGGAGCAAGGGCGCCTGGCGGCCGTCCACATAGACTTTCCATCCAGGGAA
>CAYSBM010000238.1:0-652 GCA_964429095.1 uncultured Solibacteraceae bacterium
GCCACGTCCGGAAGAAGTGAGCTCCGATACGGAGCCGCCCGTCAGGCCGGGTCCGGATGGAATCTATCCTCTTCCATTCACTCCCGGCGTATCTACTCTGCTCTGACGGCGGCGCTTTCAAGCCGGTTGGCCGGGCTTATCCTGCGGGATACGCTCTTCCAGCAGCAAGCGGCGCAGCGTGCGCAGATCGTTGAGCAGGCGGCGGCAGGTGGTCATGTGCTGCGCCAAGCCTTGCAACTTGTAGGACACAATCTGGAGGGCCTGTTCGTGACGCAGGTTTCCAGCCTGGCGCGCGGCCAGAAGTTGCTCCTCGATCTCTGCCTGAGTTTCGTTGATGGCCTGGATAAGCAGATCCACGAACTCCTGAGCGCTTTCGACGCTCTCAAACGGATGGCCGGCTTCTTCGTTGGCGGGCGTCATGGGGCGATCTCCAGATTATGGCAGAATCCCGCAGCAACAGCATAGCCGCTGCTACTGCCCGCCGGTAATGATCGAAGCCAGGGCGGCCCGGGCTTTGGCAAAAGCGTCCGGGTCTTTGGTGTAGGAGTGGAAGCAGTTGTTTACCACGTCTCCAAGGTTGCGGTTTCCTGAACAGGCGACGGGGAAAACGGCTTCCATCGTGGCTGCCGGATTCTTGCGCGCCGCGAGCGGG
>CAYSBM010000238.1:662-5689 GCA_964429095.1 uncultured Solibacteraceae bacterium
TAGTCTTCCAGGCCGTCGCGCAACGCCTTCAAGCGCAGGCTGGGAACGGCTCCGTACACCGCGCTGGAGGAGTTCTTGCCATAAGCCCCAGCGGGAACGACGTAGTTGACCTCCTTGCCGGGGTAGAAAAACATGCCTTCGCCGTTGAAGCACAGCCCGCTGGCCGTCATACTACATGGATTGCTCCAGGGGCTTTGTCCGCGCGCTTTCAGCTCATTCCAATATGCCGCGGTCCAGTATTGGAGGCCTGTGAGCCCGTAACGGTATTGGATCCAGGGAACCACGCGATAGTTCAACAGCGGGAAGTCGATCTGCCAGAAGGGACTCGGATTTGTTGATCCTTGCACCAGAGCTGTGTAGGACCATACGTCGTCTTTGTTGGCCTGGCGCACGGCGGCTGCCGCCGGGTCGTAGTTCCAGATGCCCATGATGTAGATATTCAGGTGGCCGTAAAGGTAGGTTGGGAAGCCGCTCTGACTGAAATCTCCGGTGATGGCGACTTTGATGTTCGGATTAGCTTCGTGGATCAAGTCAGCATAGTCGCGCGTGCTCTGGAACTGGCTGGCAGTGCGCGGCTCGTCGTATTGCCGGGTCCAGATCTTGGTTTGCAAACCGCGGCTCTCCAACCACGTGTAAGCATTTCTCAGATAGGCGATGGCTTTCGTCCGGTTCTGGTCCAGCGGGCGGCTGAACGGGTAAGCCGAGTCGAAGGGCAACTGGTAATCGGTGATCTCGGACCGGCGAAGGTAGGTTTCCAGGGCGCTGTCGGGATCGGAAACGCTCCCATCGGTGCGGACGGAAAACCCTAAATAGTGAGGGCTCTCCGGCATGAGCCGGTGCGCGATGAGCTGTTCGTTCATGAACGTAGCCAGGCTCAAGTGCTGGGCGCTGCCGCTCGAGTAGCCGTAATAAGCGCCGGCTCCGATTGAGTAGTCCGCATCGTTGGCCTGGATGGCGGTGTGCATGGCGCGGGTGGTGGGAAGATCGAAGTTCCAAACGGTCACCGAAAGCGGTACATCGGCCATCTTGACGTTGTTGTAACGGGTGACGGTGATGGACCCGGTATATTGTCCGGCCGGCGTTTCCGGAGGCACGAACACCTCCACATAAATAGTTTGGTTGCGCGCCGCTGCCACATCAAACGGCGCCGAGCCGTACTGGCCCCCTGTGAGAGGTTGTCCCGTAAAGGGATTGACGAACGGGATCAGAGGATCGGGGTAGGTACCCGCCTTGGCTCCGCCCGCGCCTCCATTGGAAGGTTTGTCCACGGTCAGGTAGCCGGCGCGATAGAAGACCACGCTGCTCATTGGAATTACAGCGCCATTGGGTCCGGCCAGCGGAGCCTTCAGCGCCGCGGTCACCTGTTGCCAGCCGGCCGCGCCTCCGTTGATCACGATCTGGAAGCTTTCATACTCGTTCCGGGCGGCGGCCAGGGAGGCCGCTCGAGCAGCCGTCTCCGGCAAGGGGTCGGCAAACTCGGCCCGCCGGAGGCTGTCGATGACATACACGTACGGACTGCTCAGCGGAGCTTCGGCCGCTGTCACAAGAAAACTGATCGAGTTGCTGCGAACCGCCGTCCCTGCCACGGTTTCCACGGCCGTCATCGCCACACGGCCCGGGATCGAGAGCAACCGCGCCGGGACCGTGGTTCGGAATTCGTCCACCTCGCCGGCCGTGAACTGGCCCGGAAGAAGTTCGCCACCTACTTCGAGAAACGTGTTAGCCGACAGGTTTCTGCCTCGTAGGGTCACCAGGACATCGGCTTGTGCGGGCGCTGCGGGGGGCGTGGCGTCGAGCAAGCCCGGACCTCCGGCGCTCACGGCGTTGGAAACATACCCGCCGGCCTCGACCCGGATTGCAGGATAGGGATTGGCGAGCGGCGCTGGGACAATCACATTGATCTGATACAGGCCCGCGTAGTATGGGGTAAGGCCACGGAAATTCACCTCGCCTTCGGCTCCGTCGAACAGCACGCGCACCGGAGCCTGCACCACGGCCAGGCCCGGCGGCCCGGGCGCCGCTGCGCCGCTGGCTACGGCCGGAGAGACGGCGCCCAAACCGGTGAGATACAGACTCACCGTTTCGCCGCTTTGCAAAGGAGCGCTGCGGGACACAACCGTACCATCGGCGTGCAGCAGGGCAGCCGGACCGCTGCCGTTGGCTAATAGGCTGAAAATGCCGGGCGCTGCGGGCACGACGGCTATGTTCACTGCGGCGCTGGCCGTCCCGTTGGCGCTCACCACCACAGATGCGCTGTTACCGGTGATCTCATAAGGAAGTTGAAAGTTGATCTGTCCGGGTGAGACGAAATAGAGAGGCGCAGCCACGCCATTGACGTATACGGCGGTCGGTCCTAACGCCTTGGGTAGGGGAAAGCCTGTAGCGGCCATGGTGCCCGGCGCCAGTCCGCTGCCGAAGATGCTGACGGCCGATCCAGGCGCGATAGGCGCGCCGGAGGCGTAGCTGGCGGCATTTACCACGGCAGAGATCTGCACTTGGGCCATAGCGCCAGCGGCGCAGGAGGCGAGAATCAAGAACAGCCCCGGAAGCGTCCCCGGTTTGACGGCGCCGGTGGGACGGAAACGGGACAAAGCTAACGGCAAACTTGAGAAGTGGTGGATTCCCATGCTTCCTCGTGATTGGCAAGGTAGTCGTCGTAGGATTGCTGCCGCCAGGGATACCAACTGACAGCGTGCGGACCTAGGGCCCGCGTGGCGCAGTTCCAGTCCCGCAATTCGGGAAGCGTGGGCCACCGCGTCGCTTCGCCGCAGTGGCTGCACCGGAACGCCTGGTTGGCGATTACCGGTTGCGCTTGCATTCGAGTAGCAACATATTCTATTTCGCGCCGCATGTCTTCGAGCGCCCTGCTCCGGCGATAGCCGGTGGTTTCAAAGGGGAAGGACCAAATGCCGACGTACTCGGCCACGCCGGTAGCGTTTGCATACTTATCCCCAATGCAGGCGTAGGCGCGGTGATGCCGGCCCCCCGGCGCCCAAAGACTTGGATGGCCAAGGTCGTGATAGATCAAGGCCGACGGCCAGACCTTCCGGATCGCGTTTCTCAGTTCCCTTAGCTGCTCCGCTGAGAGAGCCCCGCAGTGATTGGTTTTCTCTGTGAAGGGATCGATCCAGTAGGGTTCGTTGTAGACGAAGACTGCTTTTACCAGCTCGGCCCGCGAGGCGGTATACTTCAACAACGCCTGGCCATCGCTGCTGATGATCCATTTTCCATTTTCGATCCTGTAAGGCGGGGGGTGCCCCCCGACAATCAGCTTCAGGTTATGGGCCGCGGCGGCGTCGAAAAGCGCTGCCCATTCAGCGCGGTTCGCCGGATCGACGCACGCCACCACAAAGTTGTAGCCCAAGCGCTGCAACTGTGGAAAATCTGCTGGACGGGCCCAGTGCGTCCCAGTTTCGACCGCCGCCTGCTGGCTGCCGGCCGACGGGTTGGCACGGGAACCGTAGTGACCGCAGCCTGCCACAAAACACGCCAGAATGCCAAGGGCCGTGCGGGTAATCATGGCCGCGTCCCAGTCACGGCCGGTTCGCGCTCAGGCGCCGGGTACAAGTCCAGATAAACTCCCAGAATCCTCCGGATCATGTCGCGCTCGTCGAAGTTCTCCTCAATGCGGCGGCGGCTGGCTTCGCCCATTCGCAAGCGAAGTTCGGGGTCTTGAATAAGGAGCGCCAGTTTGCCCGCCAGGGCGACCTCATCATGGAGAGGAACCAGAAATCCCGTGATTCCGTCAAGGATGACGTCGCGATTTCCCTTTACATCCGTGGCTACCACCGGCAGCCGCATAGCCATGGGCTCCATAACTCCGCGCGGGATGCCTTCCTTGATGGAGGTCAGCACGCCGATATCGGCTTGCGAGAGCAAATCCGGAACGTCGTCGCGGTAGCCAAAAAAGCGCACGTAGCCTTCCAATTTGCGTTGTGCGGCGAAGCGTTCCAGTTCCGGCCGGCAAATGCCGTCGCCCAGTATCCAAAGCTCGAAGTTCGTCTGCGTCTGTCTGAGACGGTCAATTGCCCGGAGCAGCATCATCTGGTTCTTGATGGGATCCATGCGCGCGACGTTGGCGATGATGCACTTGTCCCGGGCGCGGCTTCCGGCCCTCCGGCGCCCATCGAAGTCGTTCAGATTGATGCCGCTTCCGACGAAGTGGATCCTCGCTCTGCCGGTCAGTCCATGCTGAATGGCGTAGCGCTGTTCGTAGGGATTCTCAAACAGAAGGTGGTCCGTGAAATGCGCCATGAACCAGTCGATCAGCTCATACATCCGGCGTTCCCACGGGCTCTGATTTTCATGGTAAATCTGGCCATGTTCAACGTGTACGATCACAGGCACACGGGCCAGCCACGCCGCCAGGCGCCCGATGACGCCCTGCACGGTGCCGTGGGTGTGGACGATGGAAAACCTCTCACACCGGATGAACCGTAGTAGCTTGAAAAAGGCTCTTAGAGTGGCGAGCGGAGAAACGTAAGCCAGCGAGATGCCCCGCGGGCTGTCGATCACCTGCACTGGTATGCCGTGCGCCCGCAGTACCTCTACGTGCGCGCCCGGCCCGCAGACGATCCAGTTCTCGAAGTGCGGGTAACGATTGGCCGCCTCAACTCGATACAAAAGGATCTCTTTAGCGGATGCTGCCGTGTTGATGACATCCAGGATCTTAACGCGGGACGGCGTTGTCATATCGTGGCTCCGAAGCAGGTTCGCGCAGTTGCTCCATGCGGCTGGCGGCCTGAGCCATGTTCATTACCGTAATGTCACCGGCGCTACGCCAGCGGGCGGCCTCCTCGATAATTCTTTCGAAAACCGCGAACGCTCCGCTGGATTCGACCACGTTGGCCGGATGAAGCCACAGGTGGAAGATGCCACGTTGCCTGGCCGCCGCCTCTAGGCCCAGTCTCACTCTCCGCAGCCGGGTCTTCAGCGGAACCAGTCTCAACCGCGCTTCGCTCATGGGGTAGAGAAACAATGACGCCGGGATATTCCAAAGCCCCGGCAGGACTTCTGTGGGCGCCACG
>CAYSBM010000239.1:0-5681 GCA_964429095.1 uncultured Solibacteraceae bacterium
TGCTGTTGTTAGGCATCGTCAAGAAAAACGGCATCTTGCAGATTGATTACATGAACCGTCTAAGGGCCGCGGGTCAACCGCTGCACCAAGCTATTTTGGAAGCCAACCGCGTGCGGCTGCGGCCCATTCTGATGACCACCTTTTCCATCGTGGCGGGTCTGATCCCTACCGCGATAGGTATCGGCGCGGGCGCCAGCCAGCGCTCGGCCATCGCCGTCACCATCATCGGCGGCCAGACACTTTGTCTGCTGCTGACCTTGCTGGTGGTCCCAGTCGGCTATTCGCTGGTAGAGGACGTCCGGGCGTGGCTGGCCCGGCGCCATCCGGTAAGCGCTGAAGCGCCCGCTGCGGGCGACTGATGGCTAAGTGAAAATTCCTTCACGCGGATTCCTTGCAATTTTTTGAAATCTTCAGGTACCGTTGCTGCGTCAATTGAGGTGTGGAAAGGGGGACAACAATGATTGCCACAATGAAGACCCCGAAACCTGCGGCGGTGAGCCGGGGGTTTGTTTATTGCCCGATTTGCACCCACACGGTGGAGGCCCAAGTGGTTTCCGCCGCGCGTCTGTTGCGCGTCAAACCCGGGCAGAAGTGTCCGCGTTGCAACTCCAGCCTGGATGCGGGCTGGGTGGTGCGTCTGGACCGGGCGGCATAACCGCCGGTATTCTTGTACAGGACCGGCGCTATTGGTTTATAGTGGAATTGTGGGGTACACCAAGCGCAAGCAGTTACAGCCGGCCGGCCCGGTGGTCTCGAAAGAGATCCTGGAAGAGGCCAAGCGCAGCCTGAAAAGCGACAGGCTTCCTCCCCGCAAGTGTGTTGTGTGCGGAGCCGATGCGGCGCCGATCTCCTCTGAAGGTTTGTGCTGGGTGTGCCGGCGGCTGAAAATCAGCGCCTGGCGCGAATCCGAACAGCAAATGCCGGCTCAGGAATAGAGCCGGCGGCACTTCTTGCTCCCTCCCCCGGAAGCTGTGTTCGAGCGCCAATGAGGCTGCGGCCGTTGCAGACGGCTATTTTTTCGCCGGGTTTGAGGCGATGCTGATGGCGAAGTAATTCACCACCTTGGCTTCGTTCCGGGCCACTTCGAAATACGCCGCCTTAAGCAATTGGTCCTTGCGGTGTCACAAGGTTTCGCGGATGGTCTGGTGCACGCGCGGGTCGTTCAGCTCGCGCTGGCCGGCGGGTTCTTTGGAAATGACCTTGAGGATCTGGTAGCCCTCCTGGGTCCGTATGATGCGCGATGTCTGGCCGGGGTGCAGTTCCATGACCAGCTTGCGCAGTTCAACGTTGGCTTTCTCCAGAGCGGACTCGGGTATGAACCCGAGGTCTCCCCCGTTAGGTGTCGAGTTGGGATCCTCCGAGTAGTTCTGGGCGAGCATGGCGAAATCCTCACCCTGGCGGAGACGCGCCTCAATCATGGCGATTTTCTTGCGCGCCTGCTCTTCGGTCTGGGCCTTGTCATTCTTGAGGTTCCTAACGTTGGGGTCTGGGTGAGGCGTCACCAGGATGCGGGCCATATGAATCTGCGGCTCCGCCAAGTTGAAGCTGGCCTTATTGGCCTCATAGAAATCGGAGACGTCCTTGTCGGTAATGGTGATGCGCGAGGTGATCTCCTTGTTGAACAGCTTTTCAATGCTGAGGTCGCGGCGGAACTTGGCGCGGAGATCTTGCATGGTCATCTTGCGCGCATCCAGTTGCTTTTGGAACTCTTCCTGCGTGTAAGGCGCCTTAACCTGGTTGAGCTTGGTCTCCACGTCGGCGTCGGTGGCCATCAGTCCTTGCTTTTCGGCTCGCTGGAGCATGATCTCGTTGTCGATGAGCCCCCGCAAAACTTCGAGCCTCTGTATGTTGGTTTGGTCTGGGCTTTCGCCGGGAGTTGGACTGGAGAACTGCGCCTGGTATTCGCGGTCGAGGTCGGCGTAAGTGATAGGCCGGTTGTTCACCGTGGCGGCGACGTTGGCCGGCGGCGATTTCTTGCACCCAACCAGCAGCAAGCCGGGGATGGCAAACATGACACAATAGAGTCGGATGCGCGGCATAGGCGTAATTCCTCATTCTACAGGAGCCGTCCCCCGGATGCGCGGCAAAGTGCGGTTAAAATAGGAACTGTACGTCCAACCCTATCCAAAGAGAGCTAATCTCATGACAACAAAGCGCTTGATCTTTGCGCTCTGGCTGGCGCCGGCAATTCTGGCGGCGCAGAACCTCGCGGAGTTCGAAAAACGGGTCACCGAATTCACGCTGGCCAACGGCATGCACTTCATTATTCTGGAGCGCCATCAGGCCCCGGTGGCGTCCTTCCACCTGCACGTGGATGCCGGTTCGGCGGCCGCCCCCAAGGGCCGCACCGGCGTGGCGCACATGTTCGAACACATGATCGGGAAGGGCACCCCCAGCGTCGGCAGCCGCAACTACGAGAATGAGCGGGTGGCTTTGGCGGAAATCGAGAACCTGTACGACCAACTGGAAGCCGAGCGCAACAAAGGGTTGCGGGCGAATGCGGCGGTCATGGAACGGCTTCAGGCGCAGGTCAAGGCTGCCATCAGCAAAGCCAATGCCTATGTGGATCAAAACGCCTATCCGAGGGTGATTGAGGAGAACGGCGGGGTGGGATTCAATTCCGGCACGGGCGTCGACTACACGGTCTTCCACTACAGCCTGCCCGCCAATCGCGCTGAACTGTGGTTTCTGATGCAATCCGACTGGCTCCGCAACGTCGTATTCCGGGAGTTTTATAAGGAGCGCGACGTTGTCCGCGAGGAGCGCCGCATGCGCATCGAATCCAATCCCCAAGGCAAGCTTCAAGAGGCCCTCATTTCTACCGCTTTCACCGCGCATCCCTACCAAAACTTCATTGCCGGCTGGGCCAGCGACATCGAGAACCTGCGGGCGACCGCCGCCAGGCAGTTTTTCGAGACCTACTATGTGCCCGCCAATATGACCGTGGCTATCGCGGGTGACGTGGATCCGAAAGAAATGCGGCGTCTGGCGGAAAAATATTACGGCCCGATCCCGGCGCGGCCCATGCCGCCGGGGATCCGCACGGTCGAACCCCAGCAGGAAGGCGAGAAACGGGTGGAAATCGAATCCCCCACCCAACCCATTGTGCTGATAGGCTATAAGCGGCCCGAAGCGCGTCATCCCGACGACCCGGCATTGGACGTGCTAGCCAACATCCTGGCCAGCGGCCGCACGGGGCTGCTTTACAAAGATCTGGTCCGCGACAAGAAGATCAGCCTTGCGGCGGGAGCCATTTCGAGCACGCCGGGTTCAAAGTACCCGAACCTGTTTATGTTGTATTCGGCGCCGGCGGTCGGCCACTCGGTGGAAGAGAACGAGAAGGCGGTCTATGCCATTCTGGACAAGCTCGCCCAGGACCCCGTGGACGCCGTTTCGCTCGGGCGGGCCAAGACGAAGCTGCGCGCGGCAGTAATTCGTCAACTGGACAACAACCCCGGCATGGCCATGCAATTGGCCTTATACTACGCCACTTATGGAGACTGGCGGAAATTGTTCACCGCCATTGACGACGTAAATAAAGTGACCGCGGCTGACCTCGGACGCGTGGTCCGCCAGTATTTCCGTCCCGCCAACCGCACGGTGGCCTACACGGTGGCGCCGAAGCCGGCGTCTCGAGGAGGTGCGAAATGAAACTGAGATACTTGTTGGGCTTGTTCGCCGCCGTTGTGCTGGCTGCCCAGGTACGGACTCCTCCGGCGCCGGCCGGAAAAGTGGCGGTACAAAGAAGCGCGCCGGCCGTTTCTTACCGCGACCTGAAATACCCGCCTTTGGCGCCGGTGAAAATTCCCGAAGTGGCTAGTTTCACCCTGACCAATGGCATGAAGGTCTATCTGCTGGAGAACCATGAGTTGCCCACTGTGAACGGCATTGCACTGGTGCGCACGGGCAATCTGTTCGACCCGCCCGATAAGATCGGGCTGGCGGAGTTGACCGGTACGGTGCTTCGCACCGGGGGTACGAAGGAATTGACCGGAGACCAGATCGACGAGCGGTTGGAAAACGTGGCCGCTTCGGTGGAAAGCCAGATCGGCGAAACCAGCGCGCAGGTCTCTTTTTTCTGTCTGAAAGATAATACCGCGGACGTCATGAAGGTGTTTCGAGACCTGATGGTGGAACCGGAATTCCGCCAGGACAAGTTGGATCTGGCCAAGACCTACCTGCGTGGGGCCATCGCCCGGCGTACCGACAACGCCACGGAAATCGCCGCACGGGAGTTTAATGAACTCATCTACGGCCGGGACACGCCCTACGGCGCCCGCCTGGAGTACGAGCACGTCAACCGCATACAGCGCGCCGACCTGGTGGCCTTCCACCAGCGCTACTTCTTCCCCAGGAATACCATGCTGGCGGTTTACGGCGATTTTTCGACCGACCAGATGAAGGCGCAACTTGAGAAACTGTTCGCCGGCTGGACTGTCCAACAGCCGCCGGTGCCGCCGTTTCCCGAGGTGCGTAAGCGCCCCCGTCCTGGCGCCTTTCTGGCCGTTAGAGACGACGTGACGCAGACCTTTTTCCGGTTGGGCCACCTGGGAGGCCGCTTCGATGATCGGGAGTATCCTGCGCTGGAGGTCATGTCCTACATCCTGGGGGGCAGTTTTTCCAGCCGCCTGGTGAAAAAAGTC
The DNA here is from genome assembly GCA_964429095.1 of uncultured Solibacteraceae bacterium. Taxonomy (GTDB): domain Bacteria; phylum Acidobacteriota; class Terriglobia; order Bryobacterales; family Bryobacteraceae; genus JAJFUV01. Next base: position 4,644 of record CAYSBM010000239.1, read on the forward strand.
CGCACTGAATTGGGTTACGCTTACCACATCAGCGCAAGTTGGGCAGCCAAGTTTGACCATCCGGGTACTTTCGTGGTGAGTGGCAGCACCAAGAGCATGTCGACTGTGGACGCGTTGCAGGCCGTACGCTCCGAGATCGAAAGGATACGAACCGATACAGTCTCGGACGCGGAGCTGGAGACCGCCAAGCAGACTACACTGAACAGCTTCGTGTTCAATTTCGACACGCCGTACAAGACGCTTTCCCGCATGATCCGTTACGAGTACTACGGCTACCCGAAGGACTTTATTTTTCAGTACCAGAAGGCCATTGCCGCCGTTACCAAACAAGATGTGCTCCGCGTCGCCAGGCAGTACTTGAAGCCGGAAGAGTTCACCGTGGTGGCCGTGGGCAAACCGTCCGACTTCGTCAAACCGCTGGCGGATCTGGGGCTGCCGGTGAACATGATCGATCTGAAGATTCCCGAGCCCAAACAGGAGCGCGCCAAAGCGGACGCCGCCAGCCTGGAGCAGGGGCGCAAGCTCCTGGCTGCGGCCCAACAGGCGTTGGGAGGCGGCGACAAACTGGCGGCGGTGAAAGACTACACTCTGGCTGCCGAGGTGGAGTTCGCCTCGCCGGCAGGGGCAAAGGTCAAAGCTAAACAGGTCACGCGCTGGCTCGCCCCCGCGCATATGCGCCAAGACAATGAGCTGCCGTTCGGGAAGGTGACTATGTACTACGACGGCGCAGCCGGGTGGCTGGTCTCCCCGCAAGGAAGCATGCCGCTGGCCGGACCGGTGCTTAAGCAGGCGCAGGCGCAGGTTTTCCATAACCTGTTTACGTTGCTCACCAGCGAGCGGAATGAGGACCGCAGGGTGAATGCTGTAGAGGGCCCAGTGGTGGAAATCTCCGACAAGCAAGGCAACATCGTTCTCCTCAGCCTGGATTCCAAGACCGGCATGCCGCTGAAGCGCTCCTATGAGGGCGTGCAGCCCAGCGGGCCAAGCAGCCGCGGGGACGAGATTTACAGTGATTGGAAGGACGTAACGGGGATCCGC
>CAYSBM010000240.1:0-648 GCA_964429095.1 uncultured Solibacteraceae bacterium
CACCCACGTACGCGGCTTCTCGCGCAGGTACTTGAAGATGGCGATGTCGCTCTCGTTGTCGAATTTCTGGTTGGTGAAGAAGATCTGCGTTTCCGGATGCTCACGGTGCAGGATATGGGCCATGTCCTCGCACAAGCGGATAAAAACCGCCCCGTATGGCTTGCAGCGGTCACATTCGCAGCCGCCGCCGTCGCCTCCGGTAAAACACAAGTAATCGAGTGAAGGAGCGCCGCGGAAAGTCTCTTCGAATTTCTTGAGCAACGCCTGGCGCGCCGCCGGAACGGAAGGGCAAAGGTAGTTCTTTCTGCCGATGGACTCGGCAGCCTGCCACTCCGGCGGCCCTGTGCCCGAGTTGGGCGAGTAGTGCATCAAGGTTTTTAGTCCCAGCGAACGGATGAACTGGAACATCTGCCGGTCGGCGGGCGCCACGCTGGTCTGCATGGTATTGAGCCCGGCGAGCGCATAATCCTCGATCTTTCGCTGGGCTTCTTTCGCCGTCCAGCGCCGCACCCTGCCCTTCTGGAAGGCCACCGCACTCTGCCCGTACTGCGTTCCGCGCACCTCGAAAGCCGGGGAGGTCCTCAGTTCCAGCGGCACGGGAAATTCCCCGCCAATTGCCCGCACCTCAGCCCGGCGTAAGGGTTCCCC
>CAYSBM010000240.1:658-5675 GCA_964429095.1 uncultured Solibacteraceae bacterium
TACACCCACCGCATAGAGCACCCCGCGCGCATCCACTCCCAGGGCGGCCAGCACCGTACCGCCGGGTTGGACAAACGTCTTGAGCGTGAATCCCTCGGGATCTTTGAGCGGCCGGCGCTCGTCGAGCATCCGCGCCACCTCGGGATGGCTCTGAGCCGTGCCCAGAAGAATGAGCAAGGCGCCGTCCGGGGCGGGCCGCGTTTGCCCGCCGCGCTCGACGTGGACCTCCAGGTGCGCCGGCTCCCGCAGCCTCTCGGCCAGAATGCGCACGGCGCTTGCCTCCACCACACTGAGCTGATCGCCGGTGCGAATCGTGACGCTTGAAAATGGCGCACCCGCGGCGCTCGCGGCCGCTGCCAGCGCCGCCACCAGAAGTTCTCCGCGCATGCGCCTATTCTCTGCGATATGGCATGCCCGGCGCAAAAGGCCGGGCCCCGCAGTGAACCCCGGCCGCCCGTGGAGGACCCGCCTACCGCGCCTGTTGCACCTTCGGTGTGGCCAGATACCCCGCGATGCGGTCCTTCTTTACTTCGTTGACCACGATTTCATAGGGCTGGCGCGCTTTGGCTACGTAGAACTGCAACGGCTCGTTGACGCCTTTGTCTTTCTTCTCGACTTTCTTGTCGTCGGCGATCACCTCGATGGTATAGCGGTTTCTCTTCTGGTCGGCCTTCTTGAGCGTGATCATGATGTCGCCCACGCGCTGGGGTTGCTTGCTCTTGGCCAGGTTGAACTCGAAATAATTGCGCTCGCCGAGCGCCTTCAACGCCGCCAGCTCTTTCGCATTGGTGGCGATCAGGCCGCTTTGCACGCCCAAATCTCCGGTGACTCGTTTCAGGTCCGCTATGGTCTTTTCAAGCTCGGCTTTGTTGGCGGCCACTTCGCTCTTCACCGTGCCCACCTCGGTGGAAACTTCGCCCACCTTGGCGCTGGTGGCGGTCGCCGTTTCCTTCACCTCGCCGATTTCGCTGCGCAACGCCTGCTGCTGCCGCTGGGTCTCGGCTTCCAGACGGCGCGCCAGTTCCTCGGCGTGCTTCTGCGCCTCGACCTTGGCTGAGCCGGCAGCCATGGCCGCCTGCCGCCGCGCAGCCTCCAGTTCATCGCGCAGGCTCTCCAGGTGCCGCCGGTTGGCCGCGCTGGTCACCGTGGAGGCCTGCTTGAGCGCGCCAATCTCGGTAGCCATAGTCTCGCGCAAAGCCGCGAGTTCGTTCTGAGCTTTATGGAGCTGATAGAACATGTAGCCGGTGGCGACAACCAGCGCGATGACCACTCCGGTGAGAATGGGGACTAGCGGGCTGGAGCCGTTGGATGGCTGCGGCGTGGCCTGGAAGGCCGGCGTTTGATCACTCACAGGGATCTTTCCTCCTCTGTCTCTATTATGGATGCGTGCCGCGGCAAATGGGGTACGCCCACGACACACCCAGAAGACTTCGAGAAGTCTACACGGCGGCCGGCCGCCGCCATTCAAGAGGAAATGCCGTATTGCTTCAAGCGGTATTGCAACGTGCGCAGCCCGATACCGAGCTGCCGGGCGGCCTTGGTACGATTGCCGCCGTTCTCGCGTAGGGCGTCTTCGATGGCTTTGCGTTCAATATCTTTGAACCGGACCGGGCGCGTGGGTCCACCGGCCGTCATAGGCAGATCTTCCGGCCGTATGGCCCCATCGCAAAGGATGGCCAGCCTCTCCATGGTGTTTTCGAGTTCCCGCACGTTGCCCGGCCAGGCGTAAGCCATCAGGGCTGACTCGGCTTCCGGCGTAAGTGTCAATCCGGTCTTGCCGAGATCACGGGCCGCGCGTTCGAGGAAAAACCGCGCCAGGCGGCGGATGTCTGAGGGCCGGTCGCGCAGCGGCGGCAGCACGATGGGAAAAGCATTCAACCGGTAATACAGGTCTTCCCGGAACTTGCCTTCCTCGACGCGCTGCTTCAAATCACGGTTCGTAGCGGCGATAATGCGGACGTCGGAGGTGATTTCGCGCGTTCCGCCTACCCGCTCGAACTTCTTCTCTTGCAGCACGCGCTCGTGCTTGGCTTGCAAGCCGGCATCCAGTTCGCCCACCTCATCCAAGAATAACGTCCCGCCATGGGCGCGCTCGAAGCGGCCCACGTGCTGAGCCACTGCTCCGGTGAACGCTCCGCGCTCGTGGCCGAACAGTTCGCTTTCGATCAGCGTAGGCGAGAGTGCGGCGCAATTTACGGCGATGAAGACCCGGTTGCCGCGCGGGCTATTGCGGTGAATGCAGCGCGCGATGACCTCCTTGCCGGTGCCGCTTTCCCCGGTAATCAAGACGGTGGCCGGGGTGGGAGCCACCTTGCGCACCAGTTCAAGCACCTGCATCATCTTGGGATCGCCGGCAATCAGATCGCCGCAGGAAAACCGCGCCTCCTCCTGTTCGCGCAGCAGCTCACACTCGCGCGCCGCGCGGCTGGCATCCAGCGCCTTTCGGACCACGATGCGCAGCTCATCCGGACTGCTTAACGGCTTTCCCAGATAGTCCGCCGCTCCCAGTTTCATGGCCTCGACGGCTGAAGCCACCGTGCCGAAGCCGGTGATCATGATCACCGGCGCTTCGGGCAGTTCCTGTTTCCAGTGGCGCAGCAGATCGATGCCGCTGCCATCAGGCAGTTTCAAGTCCGCGATAAACAAGTGGTAGCTCTTTGCGCTGGTGCGTGCCAAAGCTTCCGACACCGAGCCCGCCGTTTCCACCTGGTAGCCTTCTCCCCGCAGAATCGTCTCCATCAGACTGCGGAACCCGGCGTCATCATCCACAATCAATATGTTCTCCATAGCGTCACTCCGCTACCGCCCGAGCTTTTTCCATCCGGATAACTGCCTCCGTACCGCCTTGGCCGCGCCGGCGCAATTCGAGCGACCCGCCGAGCGAGGCTAGAATTTTCTTGGTAATCGCCAGCCCTAGTCCGGTTCCGAAAGCTTTGGTAGTGAAAAAGGGTTCAAACAACCGGCCCAGAGCTTCATCGGAGATGCCGCTTCCAGTGTCGGCCACCGAAATCACGACGCCTCCCTTCGGTGTGAGGCGCGCTTCGACGCGCACCTGCCCCGGCGATGCTTCTGGGATAGCTTCTACGGCATTGCGCACCAGATTCAGCAGCGCCTGGCCGAGCAGTTCCGGATCGGTTTCCCACCGGAACCTGGCCTCGGCCACCACTAGCTCAATCGGGCGCTCCCCAATCAACTGTCGCGCGTGGCTGGCCACCCGCAAGGCGATCTCTTCCCAGGCGGCAGCCCTCGGCTGCGGCAGCGGGGTGCGGCCGTAAGCCAGCAGATCATGCACCAGAGTTTCCAGGCGCTCGGTTTCGGCCAGTGCGGGAGCCAGCAGATCGCGCACGGAAGGTTCGGCCCGTTCGGCCGCCAGTTGGGTAAAACCCTTGATGGTGCCCAGCGGGTTGCGTATCTCGTGCGCCAACACGGCGGCCATCTTGCCGATGTGCGCCAGGTGTTCCATTTCAAGCTGGCGCTCACGGAAACGCGCCGCCCGCCGCATGGCCCACAGCGAGTAGACCGAAAGCAGCACCAGCGCCAGGCCGCTTAAAGAAGCCACGATCACGTTGTGCCGCGCATGCACCACCAGAAAATCCGCGGCGGCCGAATCCAGATCCAGACAAGCGATGCGCACCCCTTCGGCAGTATGGAAAGGAATATAGGCCCGATAGATGGCTCCCGACCGGCCGGGCACTGTCTGAGTGCGAAACAGCTCCCGGCCCTCCCAGATCGGCGCCAACTCCGGCGCATCCCCAGAGCCGCCGCGCGTGATTACACGCAAGCCAGTCAAGTACGGCTCGTCCTGGCTTAAGGCTTCCGCCAACTCTTCGCTGGAAGCGGTCTCAGGCAGATTCTCCAGCCGCGCTGCCAGCAGCGCTACGCGGTCCCGCAAATAGACCCCCCGTTGCAGGTCGATCTCGTGGAAGGTTTTCAGCGAACTGTACAGCAGTACAAGCGGCAGGGCCGCCACAGCCAGTGGCAGGAGCATGCGCCAGACAAGTTTCGGATGGGCGCTCACGGCTTGATATTTTGAACGTGCAAGCTTGCGGCCACGCTCGTTCACAATGATAACGCGATACTTGCAGGCGAAACGTGCCCCCGGGCACGCATGGCTTGCGCCGGCCGGCCACCGGCAAGTGCAAATCCTGCGTGGCCGCCGGCGGCGGCTCCTTTGCAGGCAGGCATTTGGGACGAAGATGGTTTGGCAGTAAACCTGCGATGCACTAGACTGGAGGTGGGCATGAAATTACCTGGAATCGTCCTGCTGTCGGCCACGGCCCTCCCCCTATTGGCTGTTCAACCGGCTCCAGCGCCGCTGGTGAACGCGCCGGTGGTGGAAATTAAGGGCGTCATTAAGCAGGTGCACGTCGCCAGGGGGCAAGGCGCCCCATTCTTGGATGTTGAGCAGGGCGCCGCTGTTACAAAGGTGTATCTTGGCTCGATGCGCTATCTGATTGCCGAGAATTTCAACCCGAAGGCGGGGCAGGAAATCGTGGTGAAGGGATTTAGGACGAACAACGAAGTGGTGGCTACCGAGGTCATCCTGCCGGCGGAGAAAAAGACGCTGAAACTGCGCGATGAACAGGGCCGCCCGCTGTGGCGCGGCGGACCCTGGCGCGGCGGCCGCGGAGCAAGGTAGGCTCGCAAACCCGCTAGGCCGTCATGTTATACTGAGACTTTCCCGACCATGCCTAAACTGAAGACACATAAAGGTGCGGCCAAGCGTTTCAAGAAGACGGGGACTGGCAAGATCAAACGGCGGCATGCTTTCGCCCGCCACATCCTGACTTCGAAGACCCGCACCCGGAAGCGGCGCCTGCGCAAGAGCGCAATCCTCGACAAAGCGGATTTCAAAGGCGTGGCGCAGATGCTTCCCAACTGAATTTCGATCCGCCCCCGGGCGGCGGCGGGTGCGATCGGCGCGCGTGGCACGTGCCCGAATCGCCCCAATTCGATGCACCAAGCCAAAGGAGACAAACGTGCCTAGAGTAAAACGCGGCACCAAACGCCGCGCATC
>CAYSBM010000241.1:0-4231 GCA_964429095.1 uncultured Solibacteraceae bacterium
GCGTTGAGTCCCCTGATCGTGGTGCCGGTCCAGCTACGCTACGGCTGGCGCGCCTCGTTCTGGATTTTCGGTTGCATGGGCGTCGTCTGGGCGGCCGTCTGGTACTGGTGGTTCCGCGACAATCCCGCCGAGAAGCGCGGCATCACATCCACAGAGTTGGAGGAAATCCGGCGCGGCGGAGCTGGCGGACAGCCTCACCACAAACTGCCGCTCAAGACCATCCTCACCAGCGGCAACTTATGGCTCATGATGGCCATGTACTATACCTACTGCTATGCTTCGTTCTTTTACCTGAGCTGGATGCCTACCTATCTGGTGAAAGGGCGCGGCTTTTCCGAACATGACATGGCCTGGCTCGCCACTCTTCCTTTTATCCTGGGCTGTTTCGCCACAATGCTGGGAGGCTGGGCAAGTGACGCGGCAGTGGGGCGGTTCGGCCTGCGGGGGGGACGCCGTTTGTGCGCCGCTGGCGGGTTGACCGCCTCGGCGATCTTCACTATCGCCGCCGCTGCAACTGCCAACAACATTGTGGCCGTTGTCCTGCTCGCGTTGGGCTACGCCGGCAGCGACTTCATGTTGCCAACCGCCTGGGCTGTGTGCCTGGACATCGGCAAGAAGTACGCCGGAGCGGTGACGGGAGCCATGAACACCGCCGGCCAAGCCGGCTCGTTCACCACCGCCGCCCTGTTCGGCTTCCTGGTGGAGCGCTTTCACAGCTACAATCTGCCGCTGGTCCCCATGTCGCTGCTCACGTTGTTAAGCGCGCTGTTGTGGCTGAAGATCGATCCCGAGCGGCAGCTTGCGCCGGAACGGGCCGAGGCGAGGTAAGATCGCTTCAAACATGTTTGAGCTTCTCGACCATACTGCCGACATCGGTTTTCGGGCTTGGGGCGAGACCGCCGCCAAGCTGTTTGAAAACGCCGCGCTGGCGCTCGTGTCGATCGCCTTCGAGGTGCAAACCATTCAGCCACTCGAGCCCTATCCACTGGCCGTGACCGGAGAGGACTACGAATCGCTGCTGGTCAACTGGCTCAGCGAGGTGCTGTACTACATGGACGCCCAGCAAGTCCTCTTACGGCGCATCGAGGTGGAGCACATCGGGCCAGAAAACGTGGTGGGGCGCGGCTGGGGAGAGCCGCTGGAGCGGGGACGGCACCAGGCCAGGCTCATCGTGAAGGGCATCACCTATCACCAGCTTAAGATCGAGCGCACCGGCGAGCTTTGGCGCGCAACGGTGTTCCTGGACGTGTAGATTATGCCGCGCAAGAACCTCAAGGAAGATAACATACGGATCCTCATCACCGGGGGCACCTTCGACAAGGAATACGACGAGCTGAGCGGCCGGCTATATTTCAAAGATTCGCACGTGGCCGAAATGCTCCGCCTGGGGCGCGCGAATCTCCCTTTGGAAATCCGGACCTTAATGATGATCGACAGCCTGGAGATGACCGAAGACGACCGCGCGCTGATCGCCCAACATGTGCTGAACGCCCCGGAATCCCGCGTTGTGATCACCCACGGCACCGACACCATGGTGGAGACCGCCAAGGCGCTGGCGGCCCGGGTGCGCGACAAGACTGTCGTCCTAACCGGGGCCATGGTTCCCTATAAGTTCGGCAGCTCCGACGGCCTGTTCAACCTGGGCAGCGCATTGGCGTTCGCGCAGACGCTGCCGCCGGGCGTCTACATCGCCATGAACGGCCGTTACTTCCCCGCTGGAAAAGTGCGCAAGAACCGGCAGACAGGAATGTTTGAGCCACTCTAGCGGTAGATGTCCACCAGGAAGACCACGGCGTCGCCCTCGCCAATGTTCACAATGGCGTGCCGGACGTCGGCGCGGTAGCTGACCGAATCCCCGGGACCAAGTTCTTCGTGGTCCTCGCCGGATTCGATGCGCACACGGCCGGACTGCACGGCCAAGAACTCACGCGTGCCTGTGAAATGGGCCGCGCTTCGCAAGGCGCCGCCCCGCCCCAGGCGCACTTCGTAAAACTCGACGTCCTTTTCGAGATTCAGAGGCGAGAGCGTGCGCACGCGGCAATCCTTGTCGCCGCGAAAATCATAGGCCCGGTCATCGGCGCGGATCACCTGTATGGAACTAGTGAGGCCCGGCATTTCCACCAGTTCGCCAATCGACATCTCGAAGGCCCGCGCAATGTTGAAGGTCACCGCTAGTGTGGGATTCACCTGGCCGCGCTCGATCTGGCTCAGCATGGCGCGGCTCACGCCGCAGGCCGCCGATAGCGTTTCCAGCGACCAGCCCCTTTGCTCGCGGAGCTTCCTCACGCGAGCCGAAAGGTGCGAGGCGACGATCTCCGAAGAGCTGGGGCGGCGGCGCGCCCGTCTGGAGGATTTCAGTGATGCGGGTTTCTTGTTCACGATATTAGACACCATCTTGCATAGTGAACAACGCTTACTCTAGTATATAAGAGATTGTATTGGATAATAGATGGCGCGCGGCAGGACACCCGCTTCACCTCCGTGCCGCGCGCCCGGGGAACGGCGTCTGGAATGAAAGCTCTGGTAAAGAAATACTCCCGTCCCGGCCTTTGGTTGGAGGACGTTCCCGAGCCGTCGATCGGCATCAATGACGTGTTGATCCGCGTGCATAAGACCGGCATTTGCGGGACGGATCTCCACATTTACGAGTGGGACGAATGGGCCCAGGCGACTATCCCGGTGCCCATGGTAGTGGGACATGAATTTGTGGGAGAGATTGTCGATGTGGGTTCAAACGTGGCCGATTTCCGGCCGGGCGAGCTGGTCAGCGGAGAAGGGCACGTGGTTTGCGGCCGTTGCCGCAACTGCCTGGCCGGGCGACGGCATCTGTGCGCCAAGACCGCCGGCATCGGCGGGAACCGCCCCGGCGCCTTCGCCGAGTACCTGGCGCTGCCGATGACCAACATCTGGCGCTTGAACCCGACCGTGCCCGAAGAGATCGCCGCCATTTTCGATCCCTTCGGCAACGCGGTGCACACGGCGCTTTCGTTTCCCGTGCTGGGCGAGGACGTGCTGATCACGGGCGCGGGCCCCATTGGCATCATGGCCGCGGCGGTAGCGCGGCATGCCGGGGCGCGTTACGTTGTCATTACGGATGTGAACCCCTACCGGCTCGATCTGGCCCGCAAGATGGGCGTCACGCTGGCGGTCAACCCCACCCACACCCGTCTCCGGGACGTGCAGAGGCAGTTGAACATGCAAGAAGGGTTCGATGTGGGCCTGGAGATGTCGGGCAATGTGACGGCGTTCCGTGAGATGCTCGACAACATGAGCCACGGCGGCAAGATCGCCATGCTGGGCATCCCGTCCGAAGACATGTGCATCGACTGGAAGACTGTCATCTTCAACATGCTCACCATCAAAGGTATTTACGGCCGCGAAATGTACGAAACCTGGTACAAGATGACGGTCATGATCGAGTCGGGACTATACATTGCGCCGGTGATTACGCACCGCCTGGACTACACTGAATACGAGCAAGGCTTTGCGGCCATGCGGGCGGGCGCATCCGGCAAGGTGGTGCTGAACTGGATTCACTGAGGGTCCATGAAGACCAGCGTATTCGATCTGTTTCGCGTGGGGATCGGACCTTCAAGTTCGCACACATGCGGTCCCATGCGGGCAGCGCTCGAATTCGCGCGATGGCTGGAAACGGAAGGGTATCTGGAGAAGACCGGCAGGGTGCAAGTGGACTTATACGGTTCGCTGGCGCTGACGGGCCGGGGCCACTTGACGGATACCGCGGTCCTGCTCGGTCTGATGGGCGAAGATCCCGAGCAGGTTGACCCGGAACAGGTACGGCCGGTGGTTGAAGCCGCACGGCGGGACGGCGTGCTGCGCCTTCTGAAGCGGCGGCCCGTGCGCTTCTGCGAAGCCAGCGATTTCGGCTGGAACACCGCGCAAACGCTCGCGCGGCATCCGAACGCGCTGCGGCTGGCGGCCTACGATGAGGCGGGCGGGCCGTTGGGCCAGCAGACTTACTATTCGACCGGCGGCGGATTCATCGTGCGGGAGGGCGAGGGGAACCACGCTGGAGCCAGCGCCCTGAAGGTTCCCTACCCCTTCGACAGCGGTGCTGAAATGCTGGCGCGAGGCCACCGGAGTGGTCTCCGGGTGTGGGAGATGGTAATGGCCAACGAGCGGGTGAGGCGAAGCGACGAGGAAATCCGGAACCGCGTCGCGCACCTGTGGGCCGTGATGCGGGAATCCATGGACCGCGGCTTAAGGACTA
>CAYSBM010000241.1:4241-5668 GCA_964429095.1 uncultured Solibacteraceae bacterium
ATCCTGGTAGGACCCGCTGGGTTTCGTCGATCGCTTGAATATGTTCGCCATGGCCGTCAACGAAGAGAACGCCGCCGGCGGGCGCATCGTCACCGCGCCAACCAACGGGGCGGCGGGAATCGTGCCGGCGGTGGCCCGCTACTACCGGGAGTATGTTCCCTGCGCCACCGACGAGGGGTTGCTGCGGTTCTTCCTGACGGCGGGCGCCATCGGCATTCTCTACAAGGAAAATGCTTCTATCAGCGGGGCCGAGGTAGGCTGCCAGGGCGAAGTGGGCGTAGCCTGCTCGATGGCCGCCGCCGGATTGGTTGGCGCATTGGAAGGCACAAACGAGCAGGTCGAGCACGCCGCTGAGATCGGCATGGAGCACCACCTAGGCATGACCTGCGACCCGGTTGCCGGGCTGGTCCAGATTCCCTGCATCGAGCGCAACGCCTTCGGCGCGGTGAAGGCCGTGAACGCCTGCCGGCTGGCTATGCAGGAGCACGGCGAGCACAAAATCAGCCTCGACCAGGTGATCCGCACCATGTATCAAACCGGCCTTGACATGCAGTTCCGCTACAAGGAAACTTCTCTTGGGGGGCTGGCCGTCAACGCCGTGAATTGCTGAGAAAGGGGAGCGGCGGTGTACGAACAAGCGAAAGCTCACTTCCAAGGCAGGCTGCGCGAGATCGAGGCTGCGGGCCTCACCAAGTCCGAACGCGTCCTCGAAACGCCGCAACAGACCAAGGTGCGCACAGCGGGAACAAGCTCCCCCGTGCTGAACTTGTGCGCCAACAATTACCTGGGGCTGGCGAACCATCCCGAGGTGGTGGAAGCAGCGCGGGAGGCTATCGCCAGATGGGGCTACGGACTGGCGTCGGTGCGTTTCATCTGCGGCACACAGGCGATTCACAAACAACTGGAAGCCCGGCTGAGCGAGTTCCTTGGCACGGAAGACACCATTCTCTACTCCTCGTGCTTCGACGCCAACGGGGGTTTGTTCGAAACGCTGCTGGAAGCCGAAGACGCCGTCATCAGCGACGAACTGAACCATGCCAGCATCATCGACGGCATTCGCCTCTGCAAGGCCCGGCGCTATCGTTACCGCAACGGCGACATGGAAGATCTGGAAGCCAGGCTCCGGGAGGCCTCGGATGCGCGCATCCGGATGATCGCCACTGACGGCGTATTTTCAATGGACGGCTATTTGGCCAAACTGCCGGAGATCTGCACTCTGGCGGAAAAATACCAGGCGCTGGTGATGGTGGACGATTCTCACGCCGTGGGCTTTCTGGGCGCGCAGGGGCGCGGAACGCACGAGTACTTGAACGTCATGGGGCGGGTTGACATCCTGACCGGCACGCTCGGCAAGGCTCTGGGCGGAGCCAGCGGCGGCTACACCAGCGGGCGGCGCGAGATCATTCAATTGCTGCGGCAGCGCTCAC
>CAYSBM010000242.1:0-5664 GCA_964429095.1 uncultured Solibacteraceae bacterium
TGCACAACCATCCCGCGGCCCAGCACGGCTACGTGATCAGGGGCAGGGTGCATTTATTGGAAAAGGACGGCCCGGTCTTCATAGCATCGACGGGGCCTTCCTACCTTATCGAGGGCGCCGAGTACACCGGCATCGGAGTCTACGAGAAGCCGAAGGGCGGCTTGTTTGGGGAACCCGGCCTGGACCGCCAGATCAATATCCCGTTTGCCACCGCACGGCTTCGCTACCCCCAGTTGGACCGCTACATGATTACCGCCAAAGCGCGGCCCGGTTTGCGCCAGCAAGCCTTCGAAGAGATCGAGAACATCCTGCGGCGTCTGCGGCGCACGCCGCCAGGGGAAGAGAATGATTTCAACCTTTCCACCGCAGACCAGATCATTAAGCAATTCGACTCGATTACCGGCATGGTGGTACTGGTTTCGATCGCCATTTCCGCGCTCGGGCTGCTGGTGGGCGGCATCGGCATCATGAACATCATGCTGGTGAGCGTCACCGAGCGCACGCGCGAAATCGGGGTACGGAAGGCCATCGGCGCACGCCGCAGCGACATCGTGGCGCAGTTTCTCATCGAGGCCGTCACTCTCACCGGCGCGGGGGGCGTACTGGGGTTGATTTTCGCCATTCTGGTGACCTTTGTGGTGAGCGCCCTGGTGCCCAGCCTGCCCTCGGAAGTCCCACCCTGGGCGGTGATCGCCGGCTTCTCGGTGTCCGTGCTGGTGGGTCTTTTCTTTGGCACTTGGCCGGCGATGAAGGCCGCGCGCCTGGACCCGGTAGAGGCCTTGCGATATGAATAGCGGCTACCAGACGGTCAGTTCCACCGGCGCTCCAGCCTCGACGCCGAGCGTGGTTGCAGCCGGCGCCTGGTTACAGACGATCTCGTAATAGCCGGTACTGCCCGCCACCAGCCCCACTTCACCGGGCGCCAACTCGCCGAAGGTGAGAACCAGCCGGGTAACCCGTTCAAAGCCCACATGCATGGCGAAGGGGTGCTCGGCCAGGTGCGCGAATTCGCCGGCCGGAAAGTTGGTGATCAGGTTGCCAAAATGATCGACGTGCAGGATAGCTCCGGTCCAGACGCGTTTGCCGGTGCGCACGGGTTTGTGAAACGTGCTGCGCAGATAATCCTCAATACGCGGTCCGAACCGCGCCGGACTCACACCAGCGGCAAGATGCGCAGCCACGGGGGCGAAGATGTCCCGGCCGTGGAAGGTGGTGCTGACCCGGCCAAGCATGTAGCGCCGCGCCGTGACGGCCCGCACCTTGCATTTGCCGCGCTCGTAGATCATCGACAGCAAGCCATTGTCCGGGGCCACGAAGTACTGGCCGCCAGCTTCCACCAGCAGAGGGCGGCGCGAGGTGCCCACGCCGGGATCCACCACCGCCACATGAATGGTCTTGGGAGGGAAATAACCGGCGGCGGCGGCCAGCAGGAAGCCGCCCTGGGCGATCGCGAAAGGGTTCACCTGGTGGGTGATGTCGATGATGCGCGCGCGGGGAGCGATCGAAACGATAACACCCTTCATCGTGCCCGCGAAGTGATCCTCCAGGCCAAAATCGGTGGTCAGCGTGATGATCGGCTGGCGCAGGGCTGCTCGTTTCATAGGCTGCTAAGATGAAAGTAACTTCTTGTGGAACGTTTCTATTTCGACCATAACGCAACCACACCCGTGTACCCGTCAGCGCTGGAGGCCCTGACAGAGTGCCTGCGCCAGGCCTGCGGGAATGCTTCCAGTATCCATCATTATGGCCAGCAGGCCAACAAGATGCTGGAACAGGCCCGGCGCACGCTGGCCGGCACGCTGGGCTGCGACACGGCGGAAATCGTTTTTGTGAGCGGCGGCACGGAGGCCGCCAACCTAGCCATTCTCGGTTCTGTGCGCGCCGCGCGCCGCCCGGCGCACATAATTACAACCGCCATCGAGCACCCGGCGGTGCTTTCAGCCTGCTGCCAGTTGGAGCGGGAAGGCGCCGCGGTAACCTATCTGGCCCCCAGCCAGGAAGGAACCGTCGATCCGGAGGATGTCCGGGGCGCGCTACGCCCGGAAACGGTCTTGATTTCCGTGATGCACGCCAACAATGAAACCGGCGTGATCCAGCCGGTGCAAGAGATCGCCCGTCTGGCAGGCCAGGCCGGCGTCCTCATGCATTCAGACGGTGTGCAGGCCTACGGAAAACTGGCGGTGAATGTGCGTTCGCTGGGCGTGGACCTGTATTCGGTAAGCGGGCACAAGATCTACGGCCCGCCGGGGGTGGGTGCGCTGTATGTGCGCCACGGCGTAGCTCTGGAACCCATGCTTTGGGGCGGACCGCAGGAGCGCGGACGCCGTGCGGGAACCGAGAACGTTGCGGGCGCTGTGGCCATGGCGGCGGCTGCGCAAAGCCTCCATGAGGATCTGGAGCCGGAAACCCGCCGGCTGCGCCAGTTGCGCGACAGATTGCAAGCCGCCATTCTGGAACGCATCCCCGCTGCGGGAGTCAACGGCGGCAAAGCGCCGCGGCTGGCCAATACCGCCAATCTCTGGTTCGACGGGGTGCAGGGCGAAGCTCTGATGATCGCCCTGGACTTGGCCGGATTTGCTGTCTCTACGGGTTCGGCCTGCTCGAGCGGTTCAATCCAGCCGTCGCACGTGCTCACCGCCATGGGTCTTGATCCGGAACGCGCACGCGCCAGCCTGCGATTTTCCCTGGGAAGGGCGAACACGGCGGCCCAGGTGGACGCACTGGTGGAGGCGCTGGAACAGGCGGTGACGCGGCTACGCAAAGTATCGCCCTGCTGGAGTAATTGTGGGTGAGACAAACCGCATCGCGGTTGCCATGAGCGGCGGAGTGGACAGCTCGACGGTGGCGGCCATGCTGGTGCGCCAAGGCTGCCAGGTGATCGGCTTGACTATGCAGCTTTGGAACCAGCGCCGGCTGCCTCACCCGGCCACGGGTCCCGTCCACGGACGCTGCTGCTCGCTCGAGGATGTTTACGACGCCCGTCGCGTGGCCCAGTATCTGGGCATTCCCCACTATGTGCTGAACTTCGAGCAACGTTTCGAGCAGCAGGTGGTGCTACCCTTTGTGCAGGAGTATCTGGCCGGGCGCACGCCCATCCCTTGCACATGGTGCAACAATTTTCTCAAGTTTGACCAGTTCCTGGATACCGCCGCCGGGCTCGGCGCCGGACGCATCGCCACCGGCCATTACGCCCGTATCCGCCGCGAGGCCTCCAGCGGACGCTGGCAGTTGTGGCGCGCCGCTGATGAAACCAAGGATCAGACGTATTTCCTTTTCGGGCTCTCGCAACGCCAATTGGCGGCATCCTGGTTCCCGCTGGGCGATTTGACTAAAGTCCAGGTGCGTGAGATGGCGCGCGCATTACAACTGCCAGTGGCCGAAAAGGAGGACAGCCAGGAGATCTGTTTCGTACCGGACGGCGATTACGTGGGATTTCTCAAGGCTTACCTCGCCGAGCGCGGCGCACCGATTGCTCAGAGACGGGGGCAGATCGTGTTGACCGACGGGCGTGTGGTGGGAGAGCATGACGGCGTGCACAATTTCACCATCGGCCAAAGGCGCGGTTTGGGACTGGCCTCCGGCACTCCTCTTTACGTCCTCGCCACGGAAGCCGCCACCCAACGCGTGGTGGTCGGACGCCACGAGGAACTGCTCGACGACCGGCTGACCGCCTCGCAGGTCAACTGGGTGTCTGTGGAGGCGCCCCGCGCACCCGTGCGCGCACAGGTCAAAATCCGCAACAAGCACCAACCCGCATGGGCCTGCGTTATCGCTCTGGAAGGCGGCAGGAGAGTCGAAATCGTTTTCGACGAACCGCAGCGCGCGATCACGCCAGGTC
Source organism: uncultured Solibacteraceae bacterium (assembly GCA_964429095.1). Classification (GTDB taxonomy): domain Bacteria; phylum Acidobacteriota; class Terriglobia; order Bryobacterales; family Bryobacteraceae; genus JAJFUV01. Next base: position 3,839 of record CAYSBM010000242.1, read on the forward strand.
AAGCGGCTGTTTTCTATCAGAACGGCATGGTTCTGGGCGGCGGATGGATCGACTCCCCGCAGCCGCATTAAGTCAGGGAACAGGCGGCTGGCCGTCTGCGTCGTTCCTGTTGTTGAAATCCATGAACGGTGATTACGCCATAGAAACCCGGCAATTGACCAAGATCTTCAGCTCGGGCTGGAGACGCCGCCCGGTGCGCGCGGTGGACGGCATTTCAATCCAGATTCATCGCGGCACCACCTTCGGCTTTCTGGGGCCGAACGGCGCCGGAAAGACCACCTTCGTCAAGCTGCTGCTATCGGCTGTGCATCCCAGCTCGGGCACAGCCCGCCTGTTCGGGCGCGACTCGCGCCTGCCCGAAGCCCGCCGCGCGGTGGGCTATTTGCCGGAGAATCACCGTTTCCCCACCTATTTCACGGGCGCCGGGTTACTGGATTTCTACGCCAGCTTGAGCGGCATGGAGCGCACACGGCGGCGCCGGCGCGTTCGCGAAGTGCTTGAATTGGTAGGACTCGGCCAGTGGGGCGGCGTCCGCATCGGCAAGTATTCGAAAGGCATGCTGCAACGGCTGGGCCTGGCCCAAGCGCTGATGCACTCGCCCGACCTGCTGATACTCGATGAGCCGAGCGACGGCGTGGACCCGCTCGGCCGCCGCCGCATCCGGGAGATTCTCCATGAGCTGGAGCTCAAAGGCGTAACCATTTTCATCAACTCCCATCTGCTCGCCGAGGTGGAAATGTTTTGCCGCGAGGTCGCCATTTTGCACCAGGGCAAACTGGCTCTGATAGGCAATGTGAAGGATCTTACCGCCGGCAGCGGCTACAAGCTGGCGGCCTCAGGGGTGAGCGAGCGTTTGATCGCCACGCTGCGGGCCAAGGCGTCGCGAGTGGCGGTGGAAAACGGCTCGGCCGAATTCCTGTTCTCCACTCGTGAGCTGGCCAACGCCGCCATCGACCTGCTCCGCGCCGAAGGGTGTCCGATCGAGAGCCTGAGCATCTCCTCCAGCACCTTGGAAGAGGTCTTCATGAGGACCGTCAATGCTTAGATACCAACTGAGAACCCAAGGCGCCTTGATCCTGGACACCTTCCGCGAGGCCATCTCGCGCAAGATCTTCTGGGCTCTTTTCGGGCTGTCCACAGCCATGATTCTGTTTTTTCTGTTCCTGATGAAAATCGACGTCGTGGAAGGCGCGCTGGCCACGGTGTCGCTGTTCGGACAGGCCCCCAAATCGCCCAAGATGCTCGCCGTGCACCGCCTGGTGCGCCAAGTGCATGGCGGCATCGCCCCCTTCCTCTACACCTGGGGCATGTCCCTGGCGGTTTTCGCCAGTTCCGGGCTGGTGCCCACGGTGCTGGAGCCCGGCCGCATCGAGTTGCTGCTGTCCAAGCCCATCTACCGGTCTCAAATCCTGGTGGGGCGCTACCTGGGCAACCTAGCTGTGGTGGCGCTGAACGTCTGCTACCTGATCGTGGGCGTGTGGCTAGTTTTCGGATCCAAGACCGGCGTATGGAATGCCGGATTCCTATGGGCCATTCCCACCACGGTTTTTGTCTTCGCCGTGCTGCTTTCTGTGGTGACGCTCACCGGCGTGTGGTTTGAAAATGCCGCCGTGAGCACCATGACAACCATCGGGCTGGCTTTGATGAGCCCCATCCTGGCCCAACACAACCTGGCCGAAAAATTGCTCAGTTCCGAATGGTCTCGCTGGCTTTGGCGGGCGCTTTATGAGGTGCTGCCAAAAGTCTTCGACCTGGGGCGCATCACGCTGAATCTAGTGCGTGGGGACCGTGTAGACAATTGGATGCCGCTGGCCACAAGCGGCCTG
>CAYSBM010000243.1:0-2713 GCA_964429095.1 uncultured Solibacteraceae bacterium
CGCCGCTGCGCACCGGAGGCCGGATATTAGTGTTTGCCGCCGCGGCCGTGCTGATCTTTGTGGCGCTGGAAACCTTTGGAGTGTGGCGGTTGCCGGAGGCCGGCGCCCGCTGGCTGGGAGCGGTGGGGCGATCGCTGGGCCGCCTGGCGCACGCCGGAGGCGCCAGCGGCAAACTGGCGGCGGGCATGGCGAATGGCTTCCTGCCGTGCCCGATGACGTATGCGTTTGTGGCTGCGGGCGCCTCCACCGGCTCGCCGCTCTGGGGCGCCGCAACCATGCTCGTGCTCGGTTTTACCAGCGCCCTGCCGCTCACGGTTGTTTCGCTGGCTGGCGGCAGACTGGCGCCGGTGATCGGCCGCCATTTGCACTGGGTGAGCGGCGGACTGATGCTGGCGCTGGCGGCCATGTTGCTGCGCAAGGGCATAGCGGGCGGAATGATGCACGGCGCGGGGCACCATCTGCACGGCCACTGAACGGCTTGTACGGCCGGCGCTGCGCAAGCCTGCTCCGGCCGTTCGGCGCCATTTGGAATCGATTGACCGCCCGCTAAAACCGGGACCCCGGAGCGCGTGTTATCCTCAAAGATCGGGAAACCTCCAGGCTGTTTCCTCCGTCCAGACGGTTTGCGCAGCGACGAAGCTGCGTGAGCGCGGGCTAGCAGGATTTGCACGGGACCAGGCCATAAGTGAGACGCAGTTTGATGAGTATCGATCAAGTTCACAAAGGCGCTTCAATCCGGGCTGTTATGAGATTGGCTTTAGCCGCCATTGCAGCCTTATGGCCGGTAGTCGCGGCCGCACAGAAGGCGCCCACCTATGTCATTACCACTTTCGCGGGAACGGGGAAAGGCGAATTCTCCGGAGACGCCGAGAAGGCTGCCGAAGCCGGCCTTAATCAGCCTTGGGGCATGGTGCTGGATAGTTCGGGAACGTTATTTTTCGCGGATCAAGTCAATTGCCGCGTGCGCAAGATCGCGGACGGCACTATCAGCACGGTGGCCGGCAATGGAACATGCGGATACACGGAAGATAACGTGGCGGCCACTAATGCGCAACTGAACTACCCCACGCATGTGGCTCTGAATTCTTCGGGCGGCCTGCTGATCGCCGACACGGTGAATCACCGCATCCGCTTGGTTTCTTCCATCGGGAACATCAGCACCCTGGCCGGCACAGGCGATATGGGCTATTACGGTGAAGGTATTGAAGCCACGAAGGCGCAACTGCGATACCCCACCGGCATAGCTTTGGACGGATCCGGCAACCTTTATATCGCCGACACTTATAACCATGCGATCCGGAAAGTGTCCACCGATGGCAAGATCTCGCTTTTCGCCGGCGACACGACGGCCGGATATAAAGGAGACGGGGGCAAGGCCACCGAAGCCCGGCTCCGTTATCCGACCGGCATTGCACTGGATGCGGCCGGCAATCTCTATATCGCCGATTCCAATAACCACCGCATCCGCAAAGTCTCGACCGACGGCATTATCACCACAGTGGCCGGCAGCGGGGTGTATGGATTTTCCGGCGACGGGGGACTTGCTACGGAAGCTACACTGGGGTACCCCGACGACGTTTATGTCGACAAAGCCGGCAATCTTTTTATCGTCGATACAGTGAACAGCCGGGTGCGCTTTGTGGGTTCCGACGGCATCATCCGCACCATCGCCGGCAATGGCCGCTACGGGTCGAAGGGCGATGGAGGCCCTGGAACCGCTGCTGAACTCAGGTTTCCTGCCGCCATCTTGATGAAGCCGGATGGCGGCCTCTATCTGGCAGACACGCAGAATAATAAGATCCGTCTACTGACGCCAACCTCGGATTCCGGCGCCGGCTCCGTGCCGGCTATCAAGTCGGCGGGAGTAGTTACGGCGGGAGAATTCGGCGCTTTTGCAACCGTTGCTCCCGGCGCCTGGATTGAAATTTATGGGACGAACTTGGCTTCGCGGGCCCGCTCCTGGAGCGACGCGGATTTCTTTTCCGGAAAAGCTCCTACTTCGCTGGAAGGCACCCGCGTCACCGTTGACGGGCAAGCTGCTTACATCGCCTATGTGAGTCCCGGGCAACTGAACGTGCAACTACCCAGCACGCTTACCGCAGGCCAGAAGCAGTTGACAGTCACCACTTCGGCAGGGACCAGCGCCCCTTACTCCATCACTGTGAATGCCACGCAACCCGGGGTCTTCGCGCCCAGCGCATTTAAAGTTGGGGGAATGCAATTTGCCGGCGCGCTGCTGGAGGACACCGCGAGCTTTGCCCTGCCCCGGGGTGCGGTAGACGGCATCAATGCCCGCCCGGCAAGACCTGGTGAAACCCTCACGCTGTACGGGGTGGGCTTCGGGCCGGTGACCCCGAGTATCAGCGCCGGGGAAGTAGTTCAGACGTTAAACTCCCTGGAATATCCGCTGGAAGTCTACATTGGAGGAGTGAGAGCCCCGGTCAGATATTCCGGCTTGGCGCCCGGCGCCGTCGGCGTCTATCAGATCAACGTGACGGTGCCGCCGGAGGTTCAAGCCGGTAACCTGCCGCTGACGTTCACGCTCGGCGGCGCAAGCGGCACACAGAAGCTTTACGTGGCCGTGGAGCCCTAAAGCCGGCGGGCTTGCCGCGCCTGCATGGGGGAGAAACAGTTCCAGCCTATGGGGCCGCAGCCCCCGACGGATACCAACCGCAAGGCAACCATGCCGGAATTATCCACCATCCATGTCCGC
>CAYSBM010000243.1:2723-5662 GCA_964429095.1 uncultured Solibacteraceae bacterium
AGCTATTCGCTCGCGTTTTCCCCGTGCGCACATATCCATCCTCGCCCGCCCTTGGGTCGCTGATCTGTATGCCCATGAGCCTTTCGCGGACGAAGTGATCCTATTGACCAGCGGGCGAGGAGCCGGGGACTTGGCCGGGAAGTGGCGCACAGCCCGTTGGCTGCGCACGCGGAAGTTCGATTGCGCGATTCTGTTGCAAAACGCCTTCGAGGCCGCGTTGATCGCCTGGCTGGCTGGAATCCCCCGCCGCATCGGTTATGACCGCGACAGGCGCGGGTGGCTGCTCAGCGATCCGGTTCCCTTGCCCGCGCCAGGCGAGATCCCGCGCCACGAGCGTTTCTACTACCTGGAACTGCTCCGGCGCGCCGGCATCCTTGAAGGCGTATGGCCGGCGGATCCGATCCGCTTTAGCAACGTGGAGCCTCTCAGGACTGCTGGCGCGGAGGCGCTGCGGGGCGCTGGTCTGAAGGCGCCGGTCATAGGAGTGAGTCCGGGCGCGGCCTTCGGAAGCGCAAAGCGTTGGCCCGGTTCGAGTTTTGCGGAAGCGGCGGCCCGGCTGGCGCACGAGCTACAGGGGTCCGTAGCGGTGTTTGGCTCGGGCCAGGAGAAGGCTCTCTGCGAAGAAGTTGCTGGCCAGATCAGAGAGCGCAATATCACAGTGCGGAATTTCGCCGGCCAGACTACGCTTCGAGCATTCATCGAGCTGGCCGCGGGCTGCGGCCTGTACTTGACCAACGATTCCGGCGCGATGCACGTGGCTTATGCTCTTGGCATTCCCACGGTTGCGGTTTTTGGCTCGACGGACGAATTCGCCACCGGACCGGCAGGCCCCTCCTGCACCGTCGTGCGCGAGAAGGTGGAATGCAGCCCGTGTTTGCTCCGCGAGTGTCCCATTGATCATCGTTGCATGCGCCGCGTCGCCGCGGACCGCGTCGTAGAGGCCGCGCTGGCGCTGGTGCGGAAGGCCGGTTGATTTGACGGAGATGGCGGAAAACCTCGGGCACGGGCGATCCCATCGCGAAAACCTGATCGAGGAACTCCCCGCCCGGGCGCGCGTTCTCATCATAAGACTTCGATCGATGGGCGATTGCGTGCTCACCACTCCGGCCATTAGCATTCTGAAAAGCGTGAGACCCGATTTGGAAATCGCTGTGGCCGTCGAGCCCAAATTCGCCGCTATTTTCGAGGGCCATCCCGCCGTCTCGGCGGTTCTTGGCGCGTCCCTGACCGAAGCGTTCCACTGGCGCCCGTTTCTCTGCGTCAATTTGCATGGAGGCACCCGCAGCCAGATGCTGGCACTGGCCAGCAGGGCGGCTGTACGGGCCGGCTTTCAACACCATCGCGGTTCGGGCCTGTATCATGTGCGCATTCCCCGCGCCCAGGAAATCCTCGGGGAAGAAAGGCCCGTCCACACGGCAGAGCACCTGGCTTCCGCGATGTTTTACTTGGGGTGTCCGTGGCAGGAGATCCCGCGCGCGCAATTGTTTGCTCCCCCGGCAGATCGCGCACGCCCTTACGCCGTAATTCACCCGGCGGCAGCCGCGGCCTACAAGACATGGAATCCCGAAGGCTTTGTAGCCATCGCCAGGCACATTCGCACCGCAGGCGGGCTGGAGCCGGTTTTCATCGGAGGCGCCAATGACGACATGCGCCCCTTCGAGGAATTTGAGTGTGTTACCGGGGCGCCGCTCAGCGAGGTGAAGCGTTTGCTTTCCGGAGCATCGCTGTTCGTGGGCAACGACAGCGGACCGGCGCACATTGCCGCCGCCTTCGACGTGCCTTTGGTGGTCTTGTTCGGCAGAATCGAGCACCGGACCACCTGGGCCCCCTGGAGAACTAGCGCGGCCCGCGCTCTGGCCAACCCCGGCGGGATCCGGGCTATTCAGAAAGACGAAGTGCTGGCAGCCATAGACGGCTTGCTCAAGCCGCACGGGCGTCCCGCCTAACACAAACGGCGCCTCCCGCCTACTGGAAGGCGCCGCCTAAGAAGTGAATTTTCGAGCCGGAAGTTCCTGGCTTAGAGTCCTTTGCTGGCCATGAATTCAATCAGATCCACAACGCGGCAGGAGTAACCCCACTCGTTGTCGTACCAGCTTACGACCTTCGCCAGATTGCCGTCGAGCACCTTGGTCAATTGCCCGTCCACGATCGAGCTATTGGAGTTACGCAGCATGTCGGTCGACACCACCGGATCCATCGTAAAGGCCAGGATGCCTTTCATTTTGCCTTCGGCGGCCGACTTTAGAGCCGCATTAATTTCCTCGGCCGTAGCCGTCTTGGCCAGGACCGCCACCAGATCCACCACCGAAACATTAGGCGTGGGCACGCGCATGGCGTAGCCGTCCAATTTGCCCTTTAACTCCGGCATTACCAAGCCGATGGCCTTGGCGGCTCCGGTCGAGGTCGGAATCATGTTGATGGCGGCGGCGCGGGCGCGGCGCAGATCCTTGTGCGGAAAGTCGAGAACGTTCTGATCGTTGGTGTAGCTGTGGATGGTGGTCATCGAGCCCTTCAGAATGCCAAAGGTCTCATGCAGGACTTTCACGAACGGCGCCAGGCAGTTGGTGGTGCAGCTCGCATTCGAAACAATGTTGTGCTTGGCGGGATCGTAAAGGCCGTTGTTGACGCCCATCACGATGGTGATGTCTTCATTCTTGGCCGGGGCCGAAATGATCACCTTCTTTACCGTGCCCTGGATGTGTTTCTTGGCATCGTTGGCGTCGGTAAATCTGCCAGTGGACTCGACGACGACTTGGGCTCCCAGCGAGCTGAAGGGGATCTCCGCAGGATCCTTGATCGCGAACACCTTAACCTGCTTTCCGTCCACGGAAATGAAATCCGGGCCGGCCTTGACGTCATTATGCAGGGGACCGAGCACCGAATAGTACTTGAGCAGGTGCGCCAGTGTCTTGGTGTCGGTCAAATCGTTGGTCGCCACG
>CAYSBM010000244.1:0-5640 GCA_964429095.1 uncultured Solibacteraceae bacterium
CGAGGCGGCCAGGCCAGACGCTCTCCATAGTCCCCTTCGGTGTCGTTCACCGCAAGTTGGATGGTCTTACCGAAGTCCCGGCTGAACCGCCGGTAGTATTCCTCATAGACCAGTTTGAGAAACAGCTCCATCGTCCGAGGATTCATCGGATCCACACGCCCGCCATCGATTCCTTCTCCGGCCCTCAGGGTGAATACAAAAATGGACCATTCGCCCTTGGGCACACTCCAGCGCCAGCGCCCACCCGCCCACAAGGATGTCAGATCTCGCAGACTTGAATACTGAATTGTGTTGGGCCCGATCCGCCGACCAACCACCACAACCTCGGGACGGCTGCTGAGTTCCAACACCAAGTCCTTGGGCCCCTTGATGACTTTCTCCTCACAGGCAAAGGTTTTCATGCGAACACTCAAGTCCGCCTCCAGGACGCGGCTTTGCAGGATACTCTTGGACCAGTGGTCGCGCGCCTCGCCGCTAGGCCAGTTGTGCTCATCAGCGAAGCCCAGCAAGAAACCTGTTTCGCGGGCTTTTTCTACAGCAGCTTCAAAGGCCTCAAACCACTGCTCGCTCAGGTAAGGCGTCTCCAAACCCGCAAACGGGAAAATGATCGCCCCGTACACCTTCTGGCTGATCATCAAGTCAATTTGACGCCGGATTTCGTTTGCGTCCAGCCTTCCGTTCCAGAGCCAGTACGGCCTGGCGGTATACTCCCGGGGTGGATCCTGGAATTCGCGGTACAACTGCTCCACACCTTGAGCGTTCGCCTCGAGGGATGCACAGACAGGCAACCACAGCATCCCCAGCGACACGGCTATCCATTTCAGACTTTGCCGTAAGCTAAAGCACACCATACAAGACGAAGATTTTGCTTCGCAAAACATAACGTCTGGTATTAGAAGCTCTTTCAACAAACTTGTCAAGTGCTGGTATAGCCTAGATTTTGTATAGTAAAATTGCTTTCTTAGAGTAAAATAATAATATGCAGCCATCGGGAAATCTTAACCACGGCAAGTACTTTATAGAGGTAGTCTCCAAGGCTCTGGACGTGTTGGAAGTTCTGGGCGTTAAAGGCTCAGAACTGACTCTCACCGAGATCTCCAAACGCGTAGGTCTGTCGCGAAGTTCCACATTTCGTTTACTTTACACACTGGAACAGAGGCGCTGGGTGGAGCGGGCAAACGGCGGCAAGAAGTACCGCCGCTTGAGCGGCCGGCGTCAATGGCGGATCGGCTACGCCATGCTGTCAAGCCAATTCCCATACTGTACCGACGTCTCCCGCAGCTTACAGGAGGCCGCGCAGCAATACGGCGTTGAACTGCTGGTAACCGATAATTGCTTCAGCGCCGAAATTGCGCTTATGAACGTACAGATGTTTATCAAGCAGGGCGTGGATTTCGTCATCGAGTGCCAGGTGAGAGAACGCGTGGCGCCTATCATCGCGCACCAACTGGCCCAGGCGGGCATACCGTCCTTGGCGATAGACATCCCCCAACCCGGGGCGGTCTTTTTCGGGGCCAACAACTATCAAGCGGGATTGATGGCCGGCCACGCCCTCGGTCAGCACGCGGCATCAGTGTGGGGGAGCAAAGCCGACAAGATTCTCTTGCTGGAGGCCACTCAAGCGGGCCCGATTCCTCAGGCCCGGCTTACAGGCGCTCTGCATGGAATCCAAGAGGTTCTGGGGCCTGTTCATGACACGGGCGTTGTCCACATTGATTGCCGGGGAACCCTGCGGGACGCCTTTGCCATGGTCGGCAGCGCATTGAAGAGTTTTTCGCCCGGCTGCCGTTTGCTCATCGCGGCTGTGAACGACGCCACAGCAATTGGCGCAGTCCGCGCGCTGGAGGAGGCCGGCCGCACTTCAGAAGCCGCAGTTGTCGGGCAGGGAGCCACTCTGGAGGCCCGACTGGAAATGCGCCGGCCGGACTCTTGTCTGTTAGGAAGCGTGGGCTATTTCCCCGAGAAGTACGGCAGCCAGATTCTCCCGTTGATTATCAAGATCCTCGATGGGCAAGCCGTACCCCCGGCGGTCTACGTAGAACACGTTTTGATCTCCCCCTCAAACATCGATGCCTATTACCCGGGTGACGTCACCATGGATTCCACTGCTGAGCGCAATGTGGAGAAAGAACTCATCGACGCCTCCGCCGTTTCGGCTCCACCGGTGCTGATTTGAAACAATACCGTTATACAATACAATAATTTTATTCTGCGAAATTTTTTTCTTGACCTGCGGGTGGGGGGGGAATACAATACGGTGCAGGCATATCCATCCCCACAAGGAAGGAGATTGTGTCATGGAGAGATTGGCTACCGCATGCTACCGGATCTTGATCCACGCCGTGCTCTGTGCAGCCCTGGTTCTGGTTTCTCTGCCTCTCTGCGCACAATCTACCAACGGCGTTATCCTGGGCACGGTGCGGGATCCCTCAGGCAGTCCCGTGCCAAGCGCCCAAGTGACTTTGGTGAATGTCGCCACTGGCTTGCAGCGCCAAACGGTGTCCAACGCCACTGGCGATTACGTCTTTGCGCAAGTCAGCGCGGGCGCCTACGCACTGAAAGTCGCGGCGCAAGGCTTCAAGAGCGCTACCATCACCAACCTTCAGTTGCTGGTTGGCGAGACTATACGGACGGATGTCGAGTTGCAAATCGGTGAGGTGACGTCCACAGTTGAGGTGCAGGCCACGATTCCGGTTGTCCAATCGGAAACATCCTCAGTCGGCAAAGTTGTGGACAGCCATCGGGTTGAACTGATGCCGTTAAACGGCCGCGGGAACATTTTCTCGTTGCTGGCCCTTGCACCCGGGGTGCAGAACGCGGGCACCAACCCGCTCATTTCGGGAGGCACATGGATCGGATCCACGAATTTCACCGTCGACGGCATCGCCAACAACGATCCTTCAAATGAGCGTATCTCCAGCGCCGTTCCCTCTCTGGACTCGGTGGCAGAGTTTAGAGTGATCGCCAATGTCGCGCCCGCCGAACACGGCATGGGCGGCGCACAGGTCATCATGGTGACCAAATCGGGAACCAATCAATTGCACGGTAGTCTGTTCGCTTTCAATCGCAACCGTGTAGCTGCGGCCAAAGATTTCTTTGCGACTGGCAATCCAAAGCCTCCGTTCAACCGCAATGAGTTCGGCGGTTCGGCCGGCGGTCCTATCATCCGCAACAAGATGTTCTTTTTCGGAAGTTTCGAAGGGCTGCGGCGGCACAGTCCCACAACGAACTTCGTCGCCGTCCCCACAGCGGCGTTGCGCAATGGAGACTTCAAAGGTGTAGCCACCATCAAAGACCCTTATGCTAGCGGTGCGCCTTTTGCCGACAACCGGATCCCCGCCAACCGGATCAGTGACGTGGCCAAAGAGGTGATGAGGTTTTATCCCCTTCCAAACCGACCTGGTGTGGGCACGGCGGGTTTGGTTATCAACTACTTGGTGGCGTTGCGGACTCTGGAGCAAAACGACCGGTATTCGGGACGGGTCGACTATCAACCCACGGCGCGCGACAATTTCAGCGCACGCCTGTTTTGGGTCAAGAATGGTCCGTACATATCAGCCTCAGGCGGCGTTCCCGACACCTATGGAAGTTATGGCCGCTTCGGCAACCCAACCCGCAATTTTATGTTCTCCTATATCCGCACGATCTCACCGCGGAGCATCAACGAATTTAGAGCTGGGCACAACTTCGAGGAGGCATTCCGTTCCCCCCAGAATCCAGACTACGATCCGAGCAAGTTTATCCCAGGGCTCATCTCTCCGGTGCCAGGACTGGGTGGCCTGCCAAACGTCACCATTACGGGCTTTACGGCGCTGCGGGATCAGGCAGGATCGGGGGATCAGAAGCGAATCTACCAATTCTTCGACAACTACACCTGGACGAACGGAACACACACCCTGAAGGCCGGCTTCCAATACATGCGAACCTCGGTGTACGCTTACTCGGTGGTTACACGCGGCGACTTCACCTTCAACGGGCGGTACTCCGGCCACGCCTTCGCGGATTTCTTGATGGGCTACATGTCGGCTTCGGGCAGAGCCAGCGCCAACCGCCTATCGGAACCTTTCGATGACCGCTACGCCGGTTTCTTCCAGGACGATTGGAAACTCTCATCGCGGCTGACCCTCAACGCCGGCCTGCGTTATGAATACATGACGCCGCGCTGGAACCACCTGGATCAGATGGCCAACTTCTACCCGTCACTGAACAAGATCGTCGTCTTTATGGGCAAGGGGAGTCAGCGCCTGTGGGACACGCTCCCCATTGTTCACGCCAAAGACGTGGGAATGGATAAGAGCAACTGGATTCGGCGCGACCGAAACAACTTTGGGCCACGGATCGGCTTCGCATATAGGCCATTAGGAACTGCGCTCTTGGTTGTGAGAAGCGGATATGGAATCTACTACAACATGAATTCGGCCGGCCCGCCAGCAACGTTGATGTCGACCCTGCCCCCCTTTCTGGTGTCGGAAACATTTGAGCCCGCAGCCGGCTCAATCCCCTCTTTAACGTGGCTGAATCCCTTTCCGGGCGCCGGTACGATCCCGAGCAATCCGAATGCACCGACATTGGCATGGGATTTCGTAAACCCTTACCACCAACAGTGGAATATGACGCTCGAATATGAGGTCCTGAGGAACACTGCGGTCCGGGCATCCTATGTGGGCAACCGTGGTACGCACCTCCCTGTGGCTTTTCAGCTTAACGTCCCACCACCAGCGCCCGGACCTATTCAGCCACGGCGTCCTTTCCAGCCATGGGGAAACATCGGATATCAGGAGTCAACCCGAAATTCCATCATGCACCAAATGCAGTTGTCCGCCCAGCGCCGTAGGGCGGCGGGGGTGGCCTTCGAAATTGAATACCAGTTCAGCCGGGCTTTAGGCGGACAGGTTTATGGCGAAGCGGTGATGGACAACCGGAATGCGCGGCTGGATCGCGGCAACCTGGATTATATCCGCAGGCACTTCACCAAGATCAATTACATCTACGATCTGCCACTCGGCAAGGGACGGCGGTTCCTTTCTTCTCTTCCCTCGTTCGCCGACAAGATCCTCGGCGGCTGGCAACTGGCCGGCATCATCTCGCTGGCCACGGGTCAACCTTATTCAGTGACTTTCACCAGCACCTTGCAAGGCATGCCCAGCAGCCGCGCGGACATTATTGGGAATCCGAATCTTCCCAACCCTACCATTCAACGCTGGTTTAACCCCGCCGCTTTCGCAGTCCCGGCACCGTATACATATGGTAACTCCGCGCGCAACCTGTTGTTCGGTCCGAACTTGCGGCTGTGGGACGCAGCCGTATTCAAGGATATGACGATTACCGAACGTCTCCGTTTGCAGTTCCGCTCTGAGTTTTTCAACATGCCGAACCACCCCAACTTCGGTCTGCCCGCCGCAGATATCACCGTTGCTTCGACGGTGGGCCGCATTAGTTCGACAGCGGAAAGTCCACGCCAAATTCAGTTCGGCATGAAGTTGCTGTTTTGATTGACACGCAGGTGTAGGTGCAAGGTATCCTGTGTGCCGACGATGAGCGCGGCGTCTCCGACGGGAGGCGAGCGTCAGGAAGTGCTTCGGTTTGATTGGTGAGCGCGGGAGGAATCGAACCTCCAACCTAGGGATTAAGCGTCCCTTG
>CAYSBM010000245.1:0-5622 GCA_964429095.1 uncultured Solibacteraceae bacterium
CCGCATGGCGGAGCAGGAGCGCGAGCGCGCGCACGCGGCGCTGGAAAGCTTTGGGGCGCGCGCCCAACGGCTCCGGGAACTGGCTGACCTCATCGTGCATCGCCAGGCATGACGGCGCGCGCCAGGCCCCGGTTGGATTTGCTGCTGGTCGAGCGGGGCCTCGCTGAAAGCCGCCAAAAGGCCCAGGCGCTGATTATGGCGGGTTCGGTTTTGGTCGACGGGACCAGAATCGACAAACCTGGCCGGAGTGTCGATCCCGGCTGCTCTATCCAGTTGCTCGCGAGCCTGCGTTTCGCCAGCCGCGGGGGTCTCAAGCTGGAAGCCGCCCTGGAGCGTTTCCGGATCTCCGTCGCGGGCCGCATCTGCCTGGACGTGGGCGCTTCGACGGGCGGCTTCACCGATTGCCTGTTGCAGCGCGGCGCAGTGCGCGTGTATGCGCTCGACGTAGGAAAAGGACAACTAGACTGGAAACTCCGTAATGATCCGCGCGTGGTGGTCCGCGAAGGCCTCAATGCCCGCTATCTCAAGCCGGAAGACATCGGCGAACTTGTTTCGCTGGCGGTCTGCGATGTGAGCTTCATCTCGGCGGCGCTGATCGTGGGTCCCTTGGCCGCCGTACTGGAGCCGTCCGGAGAAATGGTGGTCCTCGTGAAGCCGCAATTCGAAGTGGGCCGCCAACAGGTGGGCCGAGGCGGCATCGTGCGAGATCCCGCATTGCACCAAGCGGCGTGCCGCAAGGTGGACCTTGCCGTCCGGGCGCTGGGCTTTGAAACGGATATCATGGAGAGTCCGGTTCCAGGCTCGGAAGGCAATAAGGAGTTTTTGCTCTATGCTCACCATTAAGACCGCCGGCATCATCTCCAAACCCGGCTCGCCACAGGCCGGAAATCTGGTTCCGGAACTGATCCAGTGGCTTGAGGCGCGATCGATCCAAGTGCGCTGCGATGAGCACACGGCTGCCTACGCCGGCCGGCGGGACTTTTTTCCGCGCGAGGCGGTACCCGAAAATGCGGACCTGGTGATCGTTCTTGGCGGAGATGGGACTCTGCTGGCCGCAGCGCGCGCGATTGGCGGCCGGGAAACGCCTCTGCTGGCCGTCAACCTGGGCGGCCTGGGGTTTCTCACCGCACTGACGGTGGAGGAGCTTTTTCCAGAACTGGAGCGAGCCCTGCGCAACGAACACCGCATCGCCAAGCGGCGGTTCCTGGATTGCCAGTTGGTGCGCGGTGAGCAGACGGTGGCCGAGTACAGGGCCTTGAATGACGTAGTGGTCACCAAAGCCAGCATCGCGCGCATGATCGATATCGAAACGTTCATCGACAACAATTTTATGTGCGCCTACAAAGCCGACGGGCTGATCGTCGCCACGCCCACCGGATCGACGGCCTATTCGTTGTCGGCCGGAGGACCGATCATTTTCCCCAGCGTGGGCGCGCTGTCGGTTACACCCATTTGCCCCCACATGCTCACCAACCGGCCGGTGGTCGTGCCGGACAGCAGTTTGGTGAGTCTGATATGCCGCGCGGGCGACGACGCGGCGTACCTGACCATCGACGGCCAGGTGGGCGAACCCCTCAAGAACGGCGATAAGGTTCTATGCCGAAGCTCGGCGCACGCGCTGCGGCTGGTGCGTCCGCCCAAGATGCGCTTTTTCGACGTGCTGCGCAGCAAGCTGAAGTGGGGCGAGCGGTGAAGCGGCTGTCGCTCACGGCCTGGATTTTTGCCGGGATGGGGGTGGGGATCGCGCTGGGCGTGGCGGCGCCGCAGGCGGCCGTGAAGCTTGCGCCGCTGAGCAACATTTTCTTGCGGCTGATCAAGTCCATCATCGCGCCGCTCATTTTCGCCACCCTGGTGAGCGGGATCGCTGGGGCGGGCAATTTGAAAACCATGGGCCGAATCGGCCTGAAGTCGGTTTTATACTTCGAGGTCGTCACAACGGCGGCCCTGGCCGTGGGCCTCGCCTTTGTCAACTTTGTTCAGCCAGGCAGGGGAATGACGCTTGAACCCGCCGCTACGGTCCAGCCGTTGATGGAAACTTCGACCAGCCTGGCAGCGATCCTCGAACACACTTTTCCAGCCAGCATAATCGACGCCATGGCGCGGGGCGAAGTTTTGCAGATCGTGGTCTTCGCGTTCCTGTTTGGCGCGGCCGCCTCGGCGGTGGGCGGTAAAGCGCGGCCGGTGGTCGAGTTTACCGGTGCGCTGGCGGAAGTGATGTTCCGCTACACCCGCTATGTGATGTACTTGGCGCCGGCGGGCGTCGGCGCCGCCATAGCGGTGACGGTGGGTGGAAAGGGATTGGGGGTGCTGCTGGGATTGGGCAAGCTCGTGCTGACCATGTATGCGGCCCAGTTCACTTTCGTGGTTGTGATTCTGGGCGCGGTGATCGCGCTAGCCCGCATTCCGCTGCGGCGCTTTATCGCCGCAGCGCGGGAGCCCTTCCTGATCGCCTTCTCGACCGCCTCCAGCGAAGCCGCCCTGCCCCGCGCTCTGGAGAATATGGAGCGCTTCGGCGCTCCCAAGCACATCGTGGCGTTCGTGATACCTACCGGCTACAGCTTCAACCTGGATGGCAGCACACTGTACTTGTCGCTGGCCAGCGTTTTCGTGGCCCAGGCGGCGGGCATCGATATGTCCATGGGCCAGCAGTTGCTCATGATGCTCACGCTCATGCTGACCAGCAAGGGCGTCGCCGGCGTGCCGCGTGCCTCGCTGGTGATTCTGGCCGGAACACTGGCGACGTTCAAGCTCCCCATGGAAGGCGTGGCGGTGCTGTTGGGCATCGACGCGGCCATGGACATGGCCCGCACTTCGGTGAACGTGCTGGGCAATTGTCTGGCTACGGCGGTGATAGCCAAGTGGGAAGGTGTGGTGTTGGAAAGCCCGGGACCCAGGCTCTAATCGCCGGTGGCGCTTTCCAAGCAGGCAATCTGGCGGGGTCCGAAGGCCCTCTTATGAATGGTCCTTTCAGAACCGATAATTCGAAAATTGTTGTCGAAACCCAGCCTTTTTTGTTGACAAGCGCCGTTATCCATGCCAAGCTTGGGCTACCAGTAGTCTATCTCGATCTGGGAAAAGGAAGCCACATGAAATTTGTAGCTGTGGCCGCTCTGGCGGCCGTGGGGATATTAGCCCCTATTTACGCAGCGCCTATGGGCGGCAAGCAGGTGTTTGAAAAAACCTGCCATAATAGCCACGGACCCGAAGGCAAGGGGAGCCCGACCGCCAACAGTTTCTGGAAGGTCAATATTCCTCGTCTTGACTCTAAATATGTCCAGGATAAGAAGGATGCGGAACTGCGAAAGATCATCACCGGCGGCATGCGCAAAATGGAGCCTGTCCGCATGGATATGCCTACAGCACCCCACCGCCGCAAGTTGACTTCCACGCAGATCGATAGCGTGATCGCTTATCTGCGCACGCTGAAAGCAGATTGAGCCTAAGTGCCGGACCCGCAAGCGGGCGGACTCTCCTGTTCATATAATGGCAGGCATGAGCTTCCGAACGCTGGTAGTTGTGTTTGCCTGCACTCTGGCCGCCTTGGCGCAGACGCCCGCCGCTTATGACTTAGTGGTGTACGGGGGAACCGCCGGTGGTGTCATGACAGCCATCGCCGGCGCCCGGCAGGGATTGCGCACCGTGCTGATTGAGCCACGCGCTCACGTGGGCGGCATGGCCACCGGCGGTCTTTCCCGCACCGACGTGGGAAAACGCGAGGTGATCGGCGGCCTGGCTCTGGAATTCTACATGCGCGTAGGCCAGCGCTACCAAATGCACCGCTTTCTCCACCCCGTGGCGTGGCAGTACGAACCCCGTGTGGGCGAGAGCGTCATGCGCGAGATGCTCAAGGAAGCCGGCGCCGAGGTGGTTTTTCACCGGCGCCTGCGCGAGCGTTCGGGTGTGCGCAAACAGGGAACAGCCATTACCGAAATCTTGATGGAAAACGGCGAAACCTATCGCGGCAAGGTATTTGCTGACTGCACCTACGAAGGCGACCTTATGGCCCAGGCCCAGGTGTCCTATACCTATGGCCGGGAGGCCATTTCACAGTACAACGAATCTCTGGCCGGCGTCCGGGACCGCACGCCGCTGCACCAGTTCGAAGTAGATATCCGGGCGCACGATGAGCAGGGCAGGCTGCTGCCGGAAATCTCGGACCAGCCGCGAGGAGCTTCCGGCTCGGCCGACCGGCGCATACAAGCCTACAACTTCCGCATCATCGCCACCAACAACCCCGCGATCCGGCTCCCCTGGCCCAAGCCGGCCGGCTACGATCCCCGCCGCTACGAATTGCTTGCGCGCTTGCTCGCCGCCATGCAGACCAAACTCGGGCGCGCTCAGGTGCTAAGAGAAGTCGCCCTGGTGGCTGAGATCCCGAATTGGAAAGCAGACTTCAACAACCGCGGCGCTTTCTCGACCGATTATATAGGAAAGAACTACGAGTATCCCGAAGGCAGCTATGCCGTGCGGGAGCGCATTTGGCAGGACCACGTCCGTTACACACAGGGCTTTTTTTATTTTCTGGCCCATGACCCGCGCGTTCCTCCAACTTTGCAGCAGGAAGTCCGCCAGTGGGGTTTGGCCAAGGACGAATTCGAGGACACAGACCACTGGCCCCATCAGCTTTATATTCGCGAGGCGCGCCGCATGATTGGTGAATATGTTCTGGTGCAGAGGGACTTGCAAACGGATCTGACCAAGCCCGACGTCATCGGCATGGGTTCCTCCAACAGCGACTCGCACAACGTACAGCGCTTCGTCAACGACCGGGGATACGCCGAGAACGAGGGCGACATGCAGGTTCCCGTCACGCCCTATCAGATTCCGTACCGCATATTGCTGCCCAAGCGCGATGAAGCCACCAATCTGCTGGTGCCGGTTTGCTTCTCAGCCAGCCATGTGGCTTATTCCTCGGCTCGCATGGAGCCGCAATATATGATCCTGGGCCACGCCGCCGGCCTGGCCGCCTGGCTCGCCGTACGTGACGGCAGAGCTGTACAGGACATTCGGATTGCGGATCTGCAAAGTACTTTATTGGACCAGGGCGCCGTGTTTGAATACGTTCCTTACCAGCAGCAGAAAGCATTCGGGACGCTTCAGCGCCTTCTTGGCCGGCCCGGCGCCGGCGAGCGCGATTGAGGCCGAGGCGCGCGGTTCAAGTTCGGCCGGTCAAGACAATTTCCACGGTTTCCGCATGGGGCGGTGCATCATCTTGCGGGCCTCAACATCACCCGTGATGCTTTCCTTTACTGGATCCCAGCGGATTGTTCGTCTGGTTCGTACGGCTATGTCGCAGAGGTGGCTCACCAGGTCGCTGCGCACCGCGCTCTCAATCGGGCCCACGGGATCGGTTCGCTTGCGGACCGCTCGGATCCAGTCCAACTGGTGCGACTCGCTGATCATCAGGCGTTTTTCATGCGGGCCGATTTCCGAGGCCGCCAGCGACGCCGGCTCCGTGGCCACTTTCTCGTAGGCGATCGCCACCCAACCCTTGGAACCAATGAAGATGGCGGCGTTGTGCACAAAGTTCACGCCCGGACGCGCCAGATCGGGGGGCGGAGCCTCGGTGTAACTCTTGTATGTCTCGTTGTCCACCATGTGCAGTACGAGCCCGTTCGAGTA
>CAYSBM010000246.1:0-600 GCA_964429095.1 uncultured Solibacteraceae bacterium
ACATAATCCCTCCCTCTGAGTTACTGATTGTCACAACTGGCGGCCGGCCCCCTCAGACCGGACTCCACCTCCCAGGCAAAACGCCGCCGCTTGAGCTTCGGGGTTCCCGGCGGCTCTTTCTAAATTACACCGCCGCGCCCACGCCCCGGTCAAGGACGGAGGATCGAGAGCGGCATGTCACCGAAGTTAGAACCGTTGGGTCACGACAAAGCCCCGGTGGCAGCCGGCCGGCGGAGCGCCGAAAATTGTAATCCGGCGCAGAAATTGCAAGTACTGGAAGGATTTCACAAATTCCAGCAAGCTCTTGGAAATCTGGCGCTTGGGGTCCAGCCATCCAAATGCGGACGGCTCGCCGCGCCCGGCGGGTGCGTCGTAAACCTGCCAGAAGACGACATAAGCGGGGCGGAAGCTTCTTATGGCGGCCAGCGCCGAACGAAGGCGGGGTTCGACGCCGCCTGTGGACAGATGGTCGAAAACATCGCGTGGTATGCCGAGCTCGCCGATCATGACCGGCTTGGAAGTTGCGCGTTGAATGATGGCCAAATCGCGCGCCAGGCGTTCGCCGGTCTGCTCTGGCGGGGTGTCAAGGATGCCGGTCTG
>CAYSBM010000246.1:610-5576 GCA_964429095.1 uncultured Solibacteraceae bacterium
CGCAACGCACTCCACGACCCGCGCGGGCTCTTGACAAAACGGAGCCCCTGTTGCTCGATGGCCAGATTCACAAGCGCGATTTCAAACGCGTTCAACAGCTTCAGGCGCGAGTTGGGGTAACGCCGCCGCCCCTGTTCCACCGCATGGAAACGCGCATTTTGCCACGCGATCAGGTTCTCGATGGCCAGGCGGCTCGATCCGGTGTGGCGCATGATTTCCAGCATGCGGTTGTCGGCTTCGGTATTGGATAGGATGACGGTCTTTTCGAGGCGCCCGTAGACGCCGAGCAGATATTCCGAAAGCCCCAGCATCTGCCGGTATTCGTCTTCCAGCGCTTCGCCGATGATGCCGCCGCGCGTAAGGTTGATGTCGTCGCAACCGCCGCCGTAATCTCGCGACGGGTACACGGTGAGAACGATGGTCTTAAGCGCGGGGTGTTCGATCACATACCTGTATTGGGCGAGCCGCAGAATGTCCACCGGCGTGCAATGAGCCACGCCCGCGAAGCGGCGCGGCGAGAGCACGGGGTGAACGTAATCGTAGCGGGCGCCCACGTAAATGCGGAACAGACCGGCGCCAGCTTTCGTGATAAGCTCCGGTGCGGTGAGCATCGGGCTGGGCCATAGCGCGTCTCGGATGGGGCTTTCCCACTGGTAGAAGCCCACGCGCGGGTTGGGTCCGGCGTGCATGAGCGTGGCCCAGACAGCCAGCGGCAACAGAAATCTCACCGGCTCACCTCACACCAGTCCGAGCGCAGCCCATCAACCTCAATGGCAACGCGGTCCAGGCTCTCCACCTGTAGATTGATCTGGTTGGGACCGGCATAAAGGACGCGAGCTTGGCCGCCGGAGGAGAAGGCCAGGACACGGGAGCCTGCGAATGCTTCCCCGTAAACTTCCACAATATCCGCCGAGCGCACCACAACGGCCCGGATCACCGGCACCGGCCGTACCGGGAAGCCCGGCGGCAGCGTGGGCAAGGGGACCTGCGAAACCACTTGCGCCACGGGGATGCGCTGCCGGCCAGAGCGCGGGGGCGCCAGAACTGCAAAACCGGCTGGGTCGGCCATAAGCGTTCCGCCTGCCAGTACGCTGGTCCGAGGCAGGCGCAGCAAAATAAGATCGCCGGGCGCCGTGTCAGCGTCGATTTCCAAGCCACTAAAGCCCACGCCCTCGGCGCGATCGGCCCATTCGACGTATTCGCGCAGACGCTCGAGGTCCTGCCAGCTCCGCAAGGGGCGCAAGTGTTCGAACTGGTAGCGGGAGACCAGGATGGCCGGGGCCGGGTTGCGGGCAGTTAGACCCAACGCACGCTGCCACAGCGACACTGCTTCCGCCATCAAACCCGGCGGCCATGGCGGAAGGGGCTGGTAACCAGGAGCCGGGCTGCTACTCAGCCACAGAGCCGCGCCAAACAGCAGTGCCGGGATTGCCCAACGCGCCGGGTTCACGGTTGGGGCGCCACCTCAAGGGACGCAGGCTCAAGACGGCGGCCGTTCAGCGTCATTTCGAGCGTGTGTAAGCCCGGCGGAAGCGTTTCCGGGAGGTCGAAATTGATCTCGTAACGCGGGGGGCCGGGATCAGCGCAAAAGACGTCGATATTTCGGACGGGAAGGCCTCCTATGCGGGCGGAGAACTCCACCGGCGAGCTGGCTTCCTCCACCGTGACTTTGATGCTGCCGGAAACGATCCGCGTTCCGGACAGCAGGTTGACCCCGTCGGTTACCGACCGTACAAAGGGGACCGCCGGGGGCGGAGGGATCACGCGCAGCCAGGCGGAAGGCGCGATCAAGCGGTTCAGCCAGTGCAACTCGACCTCCACCAGCCCGGTACGCGTACCGCTGGGCACGCCCACGTTCAGTTGCGTGATGCCGCCGGTTTCCGGGCCGATATAGGAGAGCAGAGCAGGGCGGCCATCGATGAGCACCTCGCCGTGGTTCAGATCGAACTCTCCGGGGAGGCCGCGGACCCAGAGGGAGGCAAAAGCAAAACGGCCCGAGGCGGGCGCCACCGGCGCGGTGCCGCCTGCAGGGGGGAGCTTTGCGCGGCGCGCGGCGGCCAACGCCGCGCGGCTCGGCAGTACGCTCCGCCAGCCCCGGGGACGCTTCCGGAAGGTGGGCCAGAGCTACTGCGGCGCAGCGCCCTCCAGCGCCAAGAGCTGGAAATCGGGTGCAAGAGCGAAACGGGCGAGCTCTTCGGCCTGGATGCGCACCCCGCTCCAGGTGTCATAGGAGCGCGCGGTTTCCGGCAGCCCGTTGAACTGCGCCCGGAAGATGGCGCCGGGCTTCATCACGCGCCAGGCCTCACGCAGGTAATTAAAAACGATTTCGCGCTCCGGAATATGCTGAAATACGGCGTAGGAGTAGACGAAGTCAAAAAAATCGTCCGCAAATCCGGCCAGGTCCGCGCCGCTCGATGCGTGCGCGTAAGCATTCGGAACGCCGGCCAGGTTCGCGCGCGCCAGCCGGATCATTTCGCCGGAGACATCCACGCCGTGTATTTCGCCAAAGCGCTGGCTGAGGGGTTTCATCAAACGTCCCGGGCCGCAGCCGATTTCCAGAGCCCGGTGTGCCGGCGGATTGGCCGCCGGTCCCAGGCGCCGCAGTTCGTGCTCCAGGCCCAGCAGTACCTCCCGGGCGGTGGCGAAGAACTCCTCCTCGTCCTGATTGCGCCGTCCGAAGGCGACGTAATAGTGGGCGGCCTCGGCGGCGCGGCGGTTCCAGTCTTCCCGCATCCGCATGCGGCCGGCCTGGGCGGAATCGTTCATTACCGGCTATTCTATCTTCGATGGCCAGCGAATTAGGAGATGTCAAGCTTCCGCCCGGAGCGGTGATTGGAATGGTGGGCGAAATTCAGGACCTCGAGCCATTGCGCCGGACGGGGGCGACCGTGATCGTGGCGTCTTCGGACGAAACGTCTCTGCTCACTTGGTGCGATGAGGTTTGGTGGATTCACGGCGGCAAACTGGAAGCTCGTGGCGCGCCACGGGAAACGCTCGCCCTGTACCATCGCGAGGCGGCGCGCCGCCGGACGGCTGCGGCCGCACCGGGGATACAGGAACTATCTCCCACTATGCGCCGGGGCGACGGGCGCGCTGAGATCCTCTCCATCGAGACGCTGAATGCGGCCGGAGAGGCCGCCTCAATGTTCCCGAGCGGGGCGCTCATGCACGTGCGCATTACGGTGCGGTTCCTTCAGGGGGTTGAGAACCCCGTGATCGGCATGATGATCCGGAGCCGGATCGGAGTCGAAGTGTATGGAACCAATACGGAACTGGAGAATTTGAAACCGGGCCCGTGCGCGGCCGGCGAGACGCTCCAGGTGACGTTCACTTTTCCATGCAACCTGTGCGCTCAAGCTTATACGCTGACCGCGGCCTCGCACGATCCCGATGGCGCCTGGCACGACTGGATGGAAGACGCCGTGCGTTTCACGGTCACCGATACGCGCTACACCGCCGGAGTGGCAAACCTGCGCGCCGTGGTCAGCGCTCGCAAAACTGGGTGATGGTGCTTGACTTGAATAGCTGATCCGCCAGCCGGCCGGGAGCCAGCCATTCAAGCCCAGCTTAGTAGCTGAATCCTGCTCACAGCGGAACGTCCTGGCAACCATCCTTGCGGCGCCATCTGCCCCACGCACGAACCGTGTGAACGGATGATGGCTCTAGGGTGCCGGGGCGCGGCCGGTTTCAGGCGGCTCATGTCCTTCTGGCCCATAAAGCGGGCCGAAGCCCGGCCACCGGCCTTGGCGCCTTGGGGGCATCATGGGAGCAGGACGCGGTCCGTCCATGCCTGCCGGCGGATACATCAGGTTGAGCCCCACAGCCTGCCGCATGGCGATGGGGTCGGCCTTCTGCCTGCGCAACTGTTTCAATTTGCTCTGCTGCGTCTCAGTCAGGACCGCCAGAGCATCCTCGTGCGCTTTCTTTTGAATTTCCGGAATAGCCTTGCACTTGGCATCGATTTCAAACAGCAGCTTACCTGCTGCGGTTGGATCCGTAGCCTTTTCTATCAAGTCGCGCAGTTGCTGTTCCTTGTTGCGCACTGCCTCTGTTTCCCTGCGCATGGTGACATGCGCCTGCCTGGCAATCTGTTCCAGGCGTTCCACCTGCTTATCTTCCAGCCCCAGAAAATCCTTGAGTTCTTCCGGCGGCCGCATCCGGTCAATTGGTCCCAGGCGGTGCGGGCCCGGCGCTCCTTGCCAGAAGGGAGGCATGGGGTGGCCCGAACCGGGCATTTGGGCCATGGCGTAGCCTGCGAATATCAACGCAATCGAAAATCTCAACATCGAAAGTCTCCTCTCCTACCGTTCAGGTTGCTTTATGTCTCTACTCTATATAAACGCCGGAGCCAGGCAAATGACGGTAAAATCGGCGGTAACCATGCTTAACATTCTTAACTTGGCGATTGGGCAGATTACAATTGCCGCCTATAATTGAATCGCATGCGCCGTTATGCCGCTTTCCCGCTGGTCATGGTATCGGCCGGGGGAATCGCCTTGCTGATTACGCTGGCGATTCTGCAATACCAGTGGTTGGGCCAGCTCAGTGAGGCTGAAGCCGGCCGCATGCGCCGCCAACTTCATGTGGCCGCCACTCAATTGGCGCGGGACTTAGACGCGGAAATCGGCCGCTTACATACCCAAATTGCATTGGGACGGTTCTATTACGGGCAACGAATCGAAGACGAAGTCGCCGAACGTTACGCGGGCTGGGCTAACCATAATTCCCATCGTGGGATCATAGCGGCGGTCTACTTGGCTTCGGCAAAAAGTAGCGGTCCCGTGTTGCGGCGTCTGAACTTCGCCCAGGGCCGTTTCGAAGACACAGCTTGGCCTCCCACGCTTACCGCTGTTCGCGAGCGCCTGCGTGCGGTGGACCGGCGCGATGAATCGTCCCGCTTCCCAGCTCAGCCGGACTATCCCTGCAAGCCTCTGCTGTTGTTCTCGCCATATTTCGGCTTCCGCCC
>CAYSBM010000247.1:0-5565 GCA_964429095.1 uncultured Solibacteraceae bacterium
TCGATTCGTTGACCCTGCCGAACGGGGTGACCAGGGAGTTTCGTGCCCGGATTGGAAGCCTGGACGGACGCACGAGCGAGGAATTGGACCGCACCGAGGGCAGAGTGAAGAGCGAAGGCAACAAGAGCGGGGACGCCCGGACCATCGGCGAGGCCACGGCGGCGGGCGCTTCCGTCGGGGTCATCGCGGGTAGCGCGGCTGGCCACGGGGCGATGGGAGCCGGCGTGGGGGCTGCGGCGGGTGCGGCGGCGGGTCTGGTAGGCGTGCTATTGTCGCGCGGCCCGGACGCTGTTCTGGAGCAGGGAACCACCCTTGAAATGGTACTGGATCGTCCACTCACCTTCACCGAGGCCGAAATCGATTTCGGCAACAGCGCGCAGCGCCGTACCAGCCCCCGAGGCGCTCATGCTCCGGCCGCCAAACAGCAGCGCCAGTCCATTCCGTTGCCGGGGCGCGGAAGGGTCAGTCGTTGGTGACTTTGCTCCTCCACAACATGCAGCCTTAGTACTATCGTTTCAAGTTTCCATCCATCCTGGGTACCAGCTAAAAATGTGACCTCTGGCTCATTTGCTCGCCGCTGAATTGCCAATAGAATTGGTACGTAGCGATGCAATACCCCCTCGTCCAGCCTGAAACCGTTCTGATGTGGGCGCAGATCTTCGGCATAGCCGGCGTCGCCCTGATTGTCGACCTTCTGGCGCGTGAAAACGACCGCTTGCGGCGCATCAACAGCGCGCTCAAGAAAGACGCAAGACAAGCTGCGCCGGATGCCGCGTCCTTGCATGTCGATCCATTGACCGGACTGCACAACCGCGCCGTGCTCACTCAGTTGCTGGAAAGCGGGGGCAAGGTGACCGGCGTAGCCGCCGTCGTGGATGTGGACGAGTTCAAACACATCAACGACAGTTACGGTCTCCTAGCGGGTGTTGAGGTGATAAGAGGGGTTGGTGGACTGATCCGCGCCTCCATCCGGGAACAGGATTTCGCCTGCCGCTGGGGTGGAGACGAGTTTGTGATCTTCTTCAAGAACGAATGCAGCGAGGCGGCGCAGAAGCGCATGACGCGCATTGAGCACCGGCTTGCGGATTTCCATCTGCGTCAATGCGGCAAACAGAAGATCTCAGTGAGCTGGGGCATGGCTGAGGTGCGCAACGGAGACTTGAAAGCCGCCGTGGAGGCCGCTGACAACAAGATGTACCAAATGAAACGCCGCCGCAAGACAATCAGTAACGCATTGATGCGCAGCCGGCTGCAAGTGGTCAATGCCTGACGAGTTCCTGCGGCCGGCGGCCGTTCTCCTCCTCTGGGGGCGCCTGGGGCGCCCCTCGCGTTTGTCTTTGGGCCTGATCTCTTGAAACAGAACCGTTTGCCTGAACCCCGGCAAGAGCCCGCCCGGCTATCGCAAGATGCTGCGGCGCATATTTTCAAGCGACGCCTGCATACGGTTCAGTTCTTCCACCTCGGCCGGCGGGGGCGTTGAAGGCTTGACCATGCCGCGTTCAACCAATTCGGTGAACAGCGCAGTGAGTTCAGGGTCGCGCCAGCCGCGCCGGGTTTCGGCACTGAGAACATTGAGCGCTTCCCGCGGGCTGAGAGCCGCTTTATAGGGGCGCGCGGTGGTGAGTGCATCGTAGATGTCGGCGATCTGGAGAATGCGGGCCAGAAGCGGGATGGCCTCTCCCCGCAGCCCATCCGGATAGCCGCTGCCGTCCCAGCGTTCATGATGGTTGCGAATGATGGGCAACACCGGCGCCAGGTTTTTCATGGGGCGGCAAATAGCCTCACCGCTGGTGGTGTGAGACCGCATCAGGACCCATTCTTCTTCGGTAAGGCGGCCCCGTTTGAACAGTACGGAGGCGGGAACGCTGATTTTGCCGATGTCATGCAGAAACCCACCGCGGTGCAGCGCCAGCAGTTGCGGCCGCGACAGTCCCAGTGCGCTGCCCAGTTCGACAGCGTAGTTCGAAAGCCGCTCGCAGTGACCGCCCGTATAGGAGTCGCGCTGTTCGATCGCCTGCGCCAAAGCGAACAATATGGTTTCAGCCTCTTCCAGCGAATCCACCACCGCCTTGTTGCGCAACATGGCCCGAATCCGGGTGCGAACTACAGCGGGGTGCAAAGGCCGGTTGAGAAATTCGTCGGCGCCCGAAGCCAGACCGGCCACCTCGCTCTCAATGCCCTGTACGCTGGTCAACATGAGCACCGGCAGCAGTTGCGTACGGCGGTCGGACTTGATGCGGCGGCAAAGTTCCAGTCCGCTAATGCCGGGCATCATCAGGTCTA
The DNA here is from genome assembly GCA_964429095.1 of uncultured Solibacteraceae bacterium. GTDB lineage: Bacteria > Acidobacteriota > Terriglobia > Bryobacterales > Bryobacteraceae > JAJFUV01. The sequence continues at coordinate 2,284 of CAYSBM010000247.1, forward strand.
CAACGACCAAGTCCACCCGCTCGCACTCCAGGATGGAAAGCGCGTCGGTGGATTGCGCAGCCTCCAGGATGCGGTACGGCTCCTGCTTTAACATTCCGCGCAACACCCTGCGGTTGACCTCCTGGGAATCCACCACCAGCACGGTGGGGGAGCGGTCCAGGTAGGCGAACATCTCCGCAGGTGAGAGCGCGGTTTGAAGATAGGGTGCCGCGCCGGCCGTCATTGCTCCAGCCGCTTCTTCCGCAGCCTTGAGTTGAGGCGCCGCAAAGTGGGACACTTCCGCCACGCTAGTAACTATCGGCGGAATCTTGAAAAGAGTTTAGTGGATTACCGGGGCGGTTTCAGACAATTGGCGGTGTCGTAAAGCAAAATTCCGGCCAACACCGGAAAAATAACCACCACCAGAAGGTTGTAACCAAGAGCGCGGTTGAAATCCGCATGCAGCAACGCGGACATGGCTCGGGTCATGCCGCAGCCGGGACAATGTATGCCCAGCAGGTTCCAGTACAGGCACACCGAAGGCATTCGTTCCAGCCACGTCACCGGTGTGAGCGCCAGGGTGGTGATGCCGCAAGTCACCAGGTCCAGCACCCCAAAATCAGTTGCACCAAGGCGATGGAATGGTATCCCAGACAAAACGGTGCACGCCAAATGCGCCAACGAAAATTCCCAGCAGCGCCGCCATCAATTTGGACTTCTGGGGATTGACCGGCTGGGACATGACAGGCGCCGGCGCACCACATGGGCTGCAAAACATATGCCCCTCTCCTGTTCTCGAACAGCAGCAAACGCTTTGTATAAACCCACCGGGCTTGGCAAGCAGATAGCACGCAAGAACCTGCTCGGCTGGCTACTGCTGGCACTTACGGAACCCGGCGGAGGAAAGGATAAAGCCCAGCTTGGCGCCGTCTGTAGGTCCCACCCAGACGGGATCGACATCGATGGCCACGTGGTTGACCGCACGAGGCTTAAGCAACGCTGAAGGCACAGGGGTCAGCAACTGCATCTGACCATGCTGGTCAAAGCGAAAGGTCTTGAAAAGCTGGTTGTTGATGAAAAGCGTGAAGCGCACTGGGCCGGTTTGGCGAAAGGTCACCTCCGGGATAGCAAAATCCATAAAAAAGCAAAGGTTTCCAGCATCCTGGATAAGAAAGCGCATTTCCGGGCGCTTAAAAACCCATCGCCATTCAGCGCCTTCGGGCCCGTTGGCGACGTCCTTCACCAGATACTGCGCAACGTCTGCCTGGTTCATTCTGAACATAGCGGCGACTACCGCCGGCGGTTCATCACCTTCAAAACTCTGGCGTTGCGCAGGTGGCGCATACCAGTCCGGGTAGCGGCGGCAACCGCTGCCTATCAGCAGGCAGACCAAAGCAAGCAAGAAAATCCGGCGCACGGATCTGTGAGTATAACAAAGCGCGTCCTGGTGGCCGGCTGCGGCGTCTGTTTACCGAACCTTAACGGTCTGGGAGCAACCTTCTCCGCCTCTGGTTCGTCTCTACGGGTAGAAAAGCTGGACTGGGAAAGCGGCAGACCGCGGGAATGCTTTCCAGGCGCGAAGGCTGCGGAAAGGCTTGGCGCCCGGAGCGGGTCTGCTGGGATGAAAAACGATTTTTGCAATTCATGCTCGAACTGTGTCCGGAGCCGGACGAGCAATTTTGAGGAAAGATGAGGACAAGAAAAATGAAACACCTGATCATTAAATCTCTCGCCATCGCAGCGGTTCTTGCCGCGGCGGTCTTGTTCGGCATATCCGTGAAGGACCTGGCGGCGGGGAAGATTTCCGGCCTGGATTCAACTTTCATGTTGAACGCCAGCATTCTTGCCGCCCTGCTGTTCAGCCTGTATGCTGAGACGGCCGATGCCGAAGAGCCGCCGTCCATCATTGCCTGACGGCTGCACGCGGCGGCGCAAAGCCGTCCGGACCCGGTTTCCGTGACTTGCCATCGACTATACTGAAGGGTCGATGGGGAACCGTATTGCGCGTAAACTCAACGTAGTTCTGCTTGTCTGTGCAAGCCTGCCAGCCGCCGTCGATGTCACCACGTTCAACGACGACGGCGGCTGGTGTTGGTTTCAGGATGAGCGCGCAGTGGTAGACGGCAGCCATCTTCTCATCGCTTCGGTGGCTTCTGGCAGGCACGATCCCGCGCGGCAAGGGGATATTGAAGTGGTGAGCTACAACCTCGGTACCGGCAAGCTCACGCGTTTTGAACTGCACGACCGGTTGGTGCGGAAGTTCCGGGGCCGCATCGCGCAAGATGACCACAACGCTCCCGCCTTGTTGGTGCGCCCGGATGGCCGGTATCTGGCGGTCTACAGCGATCATGGCGGCGAAAACCGCATCTATTACCGCGTTTCTGTCCGGCCGCATGACGCCTCCGCCTGGGAGCAGGAACAAGTCTTTATTCCCAGCCCCAGTTCCCGCGTCACTTACGCGAACCTTCACTTTCTGGCGCAGGAGAATCCACCATCTGGAAGAATCTACAACTTCTTCCGCGGCTATAACAACACCAACAAGCCGTCCTATGCATGGTCGGACAATCACGGCGCCAGTTGGACCATGGGTGGCGTATTCCTGGATTTCCCGGACCAAGTCCCCCGCAGGCCGTATGTGAAGTACGCCTCCAACGGCCGCGACACCATCCACATGCTGTATACCGAAAGCACGCCGTATAGCTTCGACACCAGCATTTATCACCTCTACTACCGGAACGGCATGTTATACCGCAGCGATGGAAAGCTGATCCGCGCTCTCTCGCCCGGCCTGCGGCATCCCGATGAAGGCACCCTCATTTACCGCGGTAACAGCCAGAATGTGGCCTGGATCTCGGATGCGCAGGTGGATGAACAGGGGCGGCCATGGATCGGTTACACGGTGCGCAAAGGGACGCTGACAGAACCTGCTGAGCGAGTGGGCGCCGACCACGACTACACCGGACTTATCGCGTTGGATCCGGAAGACCGCCGCACGGTTTATATTTCGACGAACGCCCACCCGGTCACGGGTCAGCCACTGATCAGCGCTTCCGACGGCAAGCGCCACTGGGAAATTTTCCGCGGCGTGACCCGCTCCGATGGCGCCACCTGGACGGGGACGGCCATCACCAAGGATTCCACCGAGGACAACATCCGCCCCGTGGTTCCCATTTGGAAAAGCAAACAGTACGCCCTGTTGTGGCTGCGAGGGACCTATCGCAGCTACACCGACTACGATCTGGCCGTGGTGGGGTTCGTCAGCAAGCGGCGGTAGCTACAGGGGTGGCCGCAATACGGGGCGAA
>CAYSBM010000248.1:0-5553 GCA_964429095.1 uncultured Solibacteraceae bacterium
ATGACCGGCTATTTCCCGCCTTCCTTGACGGACCCTTATCTGCGGCTGATTTTTCCCCGAGCAGTAAGAGACTCAGACAAAGAAATAGTTTTCGAAATCTATATTCCGGGAGCAGTGCCGCCGTACCGGGAGGTCTTCTTCAAAGTCCGGGAGCTTTATTACAAGGGCAGGCTGGAGATGTGAAAAAGGGGCCGCCAGGGAGGCGGCCCCGCAGGTTCAGGCCTTTTTCGCCTTGGGCTTGGCCTCCGGGCCTCGCCCCATCTTCTCGATTTCGCTGTAATATACGCGCCGGCCTTCGTCCATGGCCAGATTGGACAGAATGACTCCGATCGAATCCGCCAAGCCGACTTCGATATCGGCTGCGGGCCGGCGGCCGTCGCGGCAACAGAGCAGGAAGTCTTCCAGGGAGACGTCAACCGGGTTGCGAGGCTCTTCGGGGACCATGACGCCTTTGCTGTAGAGCCAACGGCGGGCGAATTTCACTTCGCGGCGCAAGAACGAGTCGTTGGGATCCTGCACGTCTTCCGGCAACAGCAAGGGGAAGCCCTTCTGGGCGCTCGCGGATGTTACCGTGGCTCCGGCGGTCCAATTCTCTTTGGATTTACCCGCCGTCTCCACTTTGGGTGCGTTGGGTTCGCGGAACCACATGCCCTTGGCCGGATTGTTATCATCGCCGACGGTGATGACGATGGTGCCGCCGGTGCCCATGATGGTTTCGCTGAAGTCCAGATGCGCGTTGGTCGAGATCGAGCTGTAGATGAGCTTCTGGCCCTTGGGATACTTGTAGAGGAGCTGGATGTTATCGTAAGTGTCGCGGCCGTCTTTGTAAGTGTCGATGCCGCCGATGCCGACCACGAACTCCGGCGACATGCCGAACATCCAATCGGCGACGTCGATCTGGTGTGAAGCGAGTTCGGCGGTCAGGCCGCCGGAGTACTCGCGATAGAACCGCCAGTTGATCTGCCGCTCCAGAGATGGATCCTTGACCGGGCGCCGGCCGCTCCCGTTACGGTGCCACTGCGCCCGAACGTGAGTCACATTGCCGAGCATGCCTTTGTCCACCATCTGTTTGGCTACGCGGTAGAAGGTGCTGTAGCGGCGCTGCAATCCGGTCTGGATAACTTGTTTCGGCCTTTCGGCGTGCAACGCCCGAAGAGCGTGGACTTCTTCGGGCTTGAAGACCAGACTTTTCTCGCAGAAGACGTGTTTGCCGGCCAGCAGCGCGTCGCGGGTCACCGGGAAATGCACATACAACGGCGTGGCGACATAGACTGCGTCCACATCCTTGCGGGCCAGCAGCTCCCGGTAGTCCTTATATGTATCCGTCTTGTAGCCGACCGTTTCCGCGGCTTTTTTCAAGTTCGGCTCATAAATATCGCAGAGCGCGACGCAGCGGCCCACATCGATCTTGCTGAGATGCTTCAATAGATATGTACCGCGGCTGCCGACTCCGATAAAGGCGTAGTTGACTTGGCTATTGGCGGCCCTGACCCTTTGGATGCCCGGAGCCGCCATACGGGACAAAGCCGCGACAGCCGTCGCAGCCCCTGCCATCTTTACTGCATCGCGGCGGGTCACTACTGGCGATTTAGACATAAAAGTACACCCTCTCTTTGACGATCTCGATCTCGGATGAATTCCCTACACGGGCTTCCGATTTGAGTCTATCGACTTTGGTAGTCGAATGCAATTTGGCTTCCTCGGGGGCGCCAGGCCCGCTAGGGGCACGTAGGCGCGGGAACAATCTCCGCCCCGATGAATCCGAATCCAAGCTGCCGCTTGTCGGCCTCGACCGGGCCTGCGCGCGCCACAATGAACGTCAGATTGTTTACGCCTTCCACAGACAGAAGGCCCGCGGCCACGGCGAACTGCGCGGCCGTCCGGCCTGGCGCTTCTATCATGCCAAGCGGGACGCTGTTCAACAGGACGGCTACCGGGCGTGCGGGAAGCGCTATGCCCGTAATACGCACGAGATGACACCGGCCCGGTTGCCTTTCACCGCACAGCCGGAAACGAATGTGCGCCAAGGAACTGGTCCAGCGCCAACCCTGCTCCGGGTTGTAGAAGCCCTCCTTCTCGTCCCTGCCGTCGTTGATTTCGATTCGTGCGGGCAGGCTCATGCACTTTGGCGGCGACAGGAAAGCGGCAAATTTCAGATTGTTGGCCAGCAGCAAGGCGCCCGGCGGCGGCGCGGCGCCCGGAGGCCGGAAAGTGAGGGTAGACCAGCCGAACGCATTCCGGCAAGCCGTTTCCGGCTCGAACATAAACGTCCACTGGAACGGGACGCAGAACGGCTTTCCGTTGCGGGCCAATGCGTCGGCACCCCCCATCATGAAGGGCCAGAGGTCATGATTGAAGTCTATCCGCAGACCTGTGGATGGCAGGCGGGTTTGAAACTCGAGCGCCTGCATAATTACGGGGGCCCCTTTATAAGCGTTCCGGAACCGGGGCGCATTCCAAAGCACGAACGCCGCCAGAGCGCCCAGAACCGCAACGTGCAGACATGGAGACCGCCATTGGCGCGCGTTCTCCAGGCAGAGGCCGCACAGAGTCCACAAACCGAGGACGTGCAACGCATATATGAAGAGCCCGTTAAGAGCGTAGAATTCGCCAGTCAGCTTCAGCGCCCAGACCAGAAACATTCCCGCGGCAAGAGCCGAGACGAGCAGCCAGGCCAGGATAAACGGTCTTTGTCTTGTCCAATCTGAGCGCCTCGTGCCGAGTACCGCCACGGCAGCCAGCGCAAGGGCGGCGGCCCAGAAGACGGCGGGCCATCCCCGGCTCATGGCCGATCGCACCTGTTCTGAAAGCGGCGCCAGCGCCCCCCGTTCGGTGTTGGGAGTGAACGACAAGAAACCGGCGCAGAACTTCAGGGCTTCCGGTAAGGGATTGAAGTGACTGCTGGAACTTCTCAAATAATGCTGGATGGCGTCGATGTTGTCCGGATCGTGCTTCCAGGCTTCCATCACAACAGGCGCAAACACAATTGCGAGGACTACAGCCGACACCATCAGCCCGCTGCGATGCTGACGCAACAGGCCAGAGAGCGTAGCTGCGTGCCCCCGGCGCAAGACTCCCGCGGCGGTGGCGCCCGCCGAGACCAGCATCACGAAGGGAGGCTGCGCGGCGTGACCTTGCGCCAGGAGCGCGCCACCCAGCACCATGGCCGGCAAGACCGCCAAATCTCCGGTCGCCACGGCCATCGCCGCGGCGGCGAAGAACAGGAAGTTCGCCAGCAGCAACGCCGGCGGCCAGAGCGATAGCAACATGAGGTTCGGCAGGCCCTGATTGACGGCGTTCGCCGTCAGGGCGAGCAACAAGACGGCGGTTCCCGGAAAAACAGGCGAGGAAAAGCGTCTCCGGAAAATGGCCAGCGCGGCCGCGGCGAATCCTACGTTGAGGAACATCGCCGAAAGAATCTGGGCATTGAAAGCCGCTGGGGTCAGGTGCAATAGGTCGTAGAAGAAGAACTCGCCCGCGGCCAGCAAATAGAAATACCAGGGGCCCGGATGGTGGAACTGCCACCGCGAAAAATTCCCCAGGAGTTGCTCAAAATGCCGGGCTTTGAAAATGCAAAGCGAATTTGACGCTTCGTCCCCATAGGGGATGATCGGCGCCTTGAATAAGTCCGGACTAAGCAGGATGATGAGACCCAATAGCACCGCCATAGCTGAGAACCAGGCCGGGCGGCGCAGGATGAACGCAATCTTGCCCAGCATTTCGTGTGTATATGCCAAATTCCCGATGATAATACGGACGCTTGCAAAGGGTGATAATGAATGCGATATGACCGCGCGAGTGGCCGAATCCGCGATGCGGGTGCCGCAATCCAGGGTGCGTGAACTGGCCGATATCGCCATGCGGATGGATGCAGCCGCCCGGTCGCCCCAGGACCTCGTTTTGCGGTTATATTTTGGTGAATCCAACCTGCCCACGCCGGACTTCATCAAGCGGGCGGCAATCGAAGCGCTCCATGCCGGCTACACGTTCTATACCGAGAACGCGGGGCTGGTTTCGTTGCGGGAGGCGATCGCGCGGCATTACCGGCGGCTCCACGGTGTGAGCCTTGACCCAGGCTCCGAGATTGTCATCACGGCCAGCGGCGTACAGGCCTTATGCGTTGGCATCCGCACGGCGCTCGATCCGGGCGATGAGGCTTTGATTCTGACGCCGGCGTGGCCCAACGCGAGCGCCATCGTCCGGATGTCGAATGCCATGCCGCGGGAGACGCCTCACCGGCTTAGCGGGCTGCGCTACGAGATCGACTTTGACGCGCTTGAAGCGGCCGCCACACCCCGCACGCGCCTGCTGGTCTACACCTCGCCCTCGAATCCATTGGGATGGGTGGCGGCGCCCGAGGATCAGCGCCGGCTGCTGGAATTCGCGCGCCGGCGCGGTTTGTGGCTGCTGGCCGACGAGGTTTATGACCGGTTGTATTACGCCGCGGCTCAGCCGGGCCAGCCGGCGCCGTCCATCCTTCGCCTGGCCACGCGCGATGACCCGGTGATAGTGGTGCAATCGTTCTCGAAAGCCTACTGCATGACCGGCTGGCGCGTGGGCTACCTGATCGCGCGCCGCGATCTGGCTGAAAAAGCCGCTCAGTTGAACGAGTTTATTGTCAGCCATGCGCCGAGCTTTTCGCAGAAAGCCGCCGAGGCGGCCCTCGAACACGGCGAGGCGGAAATCCGGCTGATGGCCGGGCGTTTGAAGCAGAACCGCGATCTTTGCCTGGAAGCGCTGGGCCGCATGCCCGGCGTAATCACGCCGGACCCTGCCGGCGCGTTTTATCTGTTCCCGAGAATCGAGGGTCTTGCCGATTCTTTCAATTTCTGCCGGCGCCTGTTGGAGGAAACGCGCGTGGGCTTGGCGCCCGGCGTGGCGTTCGGCGAGGGCGGCGAAGGCAGCGTGCGTATTTGCTACGCCGCCGAACGTCCGATTCTCGAAGAGGCCATGTTGCGGCTGGGCCGCTTTCTGGAACGGCGGCGCCGCTAGCTCAAATGTTTCAACCGGGAAGGCGTCTGGCGCGGCGTTCTGGACCAGACAGCGAAGCGAGGACAAGCTACGCGAGATGGTTGCCGTGCAGGCCTTCCGGAGCCGCACCGCTAACCACTGGTCCCCGCTTCAAGCTAGTCGAGCAGCGAGCAGTACAGACCCGCGTCCCAGAGAATCATGTTGAGCTCCCCGACAACGCCCCAGGAAACCGAAAATGAACATCCGGGTGCGTGCAAGCCGGCTGTCACCACACCCGGCAGGCGTTCGGGCGGACCATAGGCTGGTTTAGCTGACAGCCGAAGGCCGTGCGAAATTCCGGCATGTTCGAGACTACACCGTTCACCCGCCATTGCCCAGGAGAGTGCGGGTCGAGCAAAGCGCGCATGCGGGCCGCCTGTTCGGTGCGATTCTGACACCAGATTTGCGCCCAACCAAGGAACAAACGCTGCTCGGCGGTGAATCCGTCGATTTTCGCCGCTTTCTTACCGGCGAGCGTCTGGCGGAGGGCCATATAGGCAATGCGCACCCCTCCGTTATCGGCGATATTCTCGCCCAGGGTCC
>CAYSBM010000249.1:0-1390 GCA_964429095.1 uncultured Solibacteraceae bacterium
ACCCCTTCACGACGATGTACCGGGCCAGCATCTCTGGCACGTGCAGTTGAAGCCGCCAGTCTCCTCCGCGGAGCTGTTCCAGAGATACGATCTCTCCCACCCCGTCCACGTGCCCTTGCACAATGTGTCCGCCCAGCCTTCCGGAGGCTTTCAAAGGCCGCTCGAGATTCACCAAATCGCCCCGCTCGAGCTGGCCCAGCGTCGAACGCCGCAGCGTTTCCGCCGAGACATCGGCAGCGAAACCTTCTGGATACAATGCGGCGGCTGTAAGGCAGACGCCGTTTACGGCGATGCTGGCCCCGGCGAAGGCGTCTTCCAGCACCGTGGCGCAACGTATGCGCAGGCGCTCGCCGGCGCTCTCAACCACGCCCAGTTCTTCGATGATGCCCGTGAACATGATTCAACCGCCTTTGACCATGTAAGCCTCAACGGCGAATTCGTCCGGCGCCACGTTGTGCAGCGTAACATTGTGAAACTGAATGGCGTCGGCGCGACGCAAGCGCCCCGTACCGCCCACCACGGGCAACGATTGCATCCCGCCCAAAATCTTCGGTGCGTAGTAGAAAAAGATCTTGTCCACAACTCCCAACTCGAGCGCGGCCCAGTTGACTTTGCTGCCAGCCTCGATCATCAGCGACAAGCATTGTTCGCCGGCCAAGTGTTCGATGACCCGGGGCAGGTCCGTGCGTCCGTGTTTGCCGTCGAAAGTGAGAATGCGCACGCCGTGTTGCTCAAGCACACGCCGGCGTTCGGGACTGGCCGCCGAGGTGCAAACCACGGTCACGTCGCCGTGGCAGCTCGCAACCATGCGGGAGGCCGGCGGAATGCGGAGTTGCGAGTCGAGCACAATGCGCATAAGCGGCCGGCTGCGCGGCAGCCCGCTGCGGTCGGTTAGCAGGCTGTCGTCGTTGAGCACCGTGCCGATGCCAGTCACAATAGCGTCGGAGGCGTGCCGCAATTGTTGCACATGCGCGCGGGCCGTCTCGCTGGTGATCCAGCCCCGGTTGTCCTCTGGCGCCGCGATCTTGCCGTCCAAGGTGACCGCAGCTTTGAGGGTGACCAGCGGACGGCGGTAACGCATAAAGTGGCAGTACGCTTCGTTTAATTTCTCGGCTTCGCGCGTGTATTGATTGGCCAGCACCACATCCACGCCTGCCGACGCCAGCTTGCGGAAGCCGTTGCCCGCCACCAAGGGGTTGGGATCTTCCATGGCCGCCACCACTTGCGAGACGCCCGCCGCAATGAGGGCATCGGCGCAGGGCCCGGTGCGCCCTTGGTGCGAGCACGGTTCGAGGTTGACGTAAAGCGTGGCGCCGCGGGCGCGCTCGCCAGCCTGTTCAAGAGCCAGAATTTCGGCGTGCTTGACGCCAGCCCAGGTGTGGAAGCCTCG
>CAYSBM010000249.1:1400-5280 GCA_964429095.1 uncultured Solibacteraceae bacterium
TCACGGACCAGCACCGCGCCGACCATAGGATTCGGGCTGGTTGCGCCCCGCCCCTGAGCGGCCAGTTCCAGCGCCTCGCGCATGTACTTTGGGTTCATGTCTCAAACAAGGATGCCACGAATTTTCCGGCTTCGAAAGGCAAAAGATCGTCCATCTGTTCGCCCACCCCAACATAACGGATGGGCAGGTTTAGTTCACGGGCGATGGCGATCACGATGCCACCCTTGGCCGTGCCATCCAGCTTGGTCAGTACAATGCCGGTGACGCCGCTGGCTTCGGTAAACTTGCGCGCCTGCTCGAGCCCGTTCTGTCCCGTGGTGGCGTCCAGCACCAGCAACACTTCGTGCGGTGCGCCCGGCACCACGCGCGCAGCCGTGCGGCGCATCTTCTCCAGCTCCGCCATTAGGTTGGACTTGGTGTGCAGCCTGCCCGCCGTATCCACGATCACGTAGTCCGACTTGCGGGCTATGGCTGCTTGCAGAGCATCAAAGAGCACAGCGCTCGGGTCGGCTCCCGGCTTCTGCCGAATAACCTCAGCCGAAGTGCGCGTCCCCCAGACCTGTAATTGATCGATAGCCGCGGCGCGGAAGGTGTCGGCGGCAGCCAGCAACACCGAGCGGCCTTGAGTCCGGTAGCGCTGGGCGAGCTTGCCGATGGTCGTGGTCTTGCCGGAACCGTTGACGCCTACCACCAGCACCACCTCGGGAGGCGCCGTCACTTCGGCGGGAGGCCTGTCAGCTTGATTCAGCACTTCCAGCAAGTGTTCACGAATCAGGCGCCGGAGTTCGTCCGCATCGCCAATCAGGTTGCGTTCCACTTTGGCCCTTATGGCGGCCAGGATTTCTGTCGCGGTCCTTACACCGATGTCGGCGCTGATGAGGGCATACTCCAACTCTTCGAGCAGGTCCTGGTCTATCTTCTTGGCCGGGGTGAGGACTTCCTCGATGCGAGCAGTCAGCCCAGCGCGGGTTTTCTCAATCCCGCGCTTGAGCTTTTCAAACAGTCCAGACTCTTCCTTCTTTTCCGGTGTGCCGAACAGGGTTTGGAACATGATCAGGGGTGCTTCTCCATTAATTGTACTAGGCCGGCCGAGCCGCCCCGGCCATTCGCTATTGGCAGCCGGTGATGCGGCCTTGGCCATCCAGCCACAGCCGGCGGTTGCGCCATACCACCTGCCTGCCGGTGAGGCCGGCCGCCCACACGCAGAACCCCCATAGGTCCCACAACGGGATCAAATACAGATGCCGAAGCGCCGTGGAGCTGCCCACAATTCCGCGCCCTACCACCACACCGGCAAGGTCACGCAACACCACCAGCGGCAACGCCAACCACCAATAACCGGCCACCGCCAGCGCCAGCGACCACAACCCCGCATGCGTGACGGGGAGGCCCAGATAGCCGTCGCCGCGGCACAGCCGTATGGTGCGCGCCCAACGCAACTGGTGCCGCCAGAGACCGCGCCACGTGTCATCACCCAAATGCGTCACAACGACCACTTTCGCCATGTGCACACGCTGGCCTCTTTCGGTGATGCGGCGGGCGAGTTGATAGTCATCGGCCAGGTAGCCGGCCAGAGACTCAAAGCCGCCGATGGCGCGCAGCGACTCGGCCCGGAAAGCCAGCGTCGCGCCCAGCCCGAATTCGTTCACGCCTAGCAGAGGCGCCACCAGTGCGCTGGGCATGAAGTTGGTAGCGATGCCGATCGCCTCAAATCTGCCGGGCCAGTGACCGGCTTCGCCGCGGAACAGGCATGTCACGACGCCTACCTGCGGATCCTCCAGGGGCGCCGTCAAGCGGCGCAGGTAATCCGGCGGGGCTTCGATGTCGCTGTCGTTGACCACCAGAATCGGCGCATGCGCCTGGCGGGCCAGTTCCGCCAATACCCCCACTTTCAAGTTGGGAGCGCGCGTGCTTGCGTGGATCAGGCGGATTTTCCGGCCCGGGAACTCCGCAATCAGGCGCTGTATTTCCGGGATGGCCTCATCCTCCGGGTCAGCCACCCCGAACAGCACTTCATAATCAGGGTAGTCGAGTAGGGCATGCGAACGGATGGCCTCGCGGAAATGCGGATCCAGACCGCGCACCGGCTTGAGAATCGAGACGGGTGGAAACCTACTGGCGGCCGGTTCCCTGATCAGGATATGCCGCAAGGCTGCCAGCAGCGCCAGCAATAGATAAGCTGCGGCGGCCAGCGTAACAACCAGCGCGGCGTAAATCACAGCGCCACCAGTGCCACCCCGCAGGCCACCAGCGCCACGCCCGCCCACCGGCGAAAATTCACTTGTTCGCGCAAAATATGCTTCGACAGAACGGTTTCCACCACATAAGTGGCCGCCGTGGCCGGTACGGCGAAGCTGAGATCCGCGATGGCCAGCAGGCGCAGAAAGCAGAAAAAGGAAACCGCCATAAAGGCGATGGCCAGGATGAGATAGCGGCGTCTTAATACGCCAGCAAACACCCGGCCCAGCGCTCCGGGGCGAAAATCGTGGATTTCGCCATGGCGCTTCATTTCCTTGCTTTGCAAGAGATCCGCCGCCGCGGTGGAGGCGACGATCGAGGCCACCAGTATCCATTTCATGGCCGCTTTCCCCTCTGGCGAGTTGTGCGCGGATTGGTGCCCCCCACCAGGATTACCCCCAGCATGATCAGCAGAGTTCCGGTCCAGCGCTCCCACCCTACCTGCTCGTGCAACAGGAACTTGCCCACCAGAGCCGTCAGCACGTAGCCGGAACTGGTGACCGGCAACACAAAGCTCAAATCCGCCCAACTGAGCAGCGCCATGCGCGCCAACGTCCACACAATCAGAAGGGCTACGCCGAGGGCCACCCAGGGGCTCAGCAACACCCATGCCCCGCTTCCGGCGTGCTTCACTCCCCAACTCAGCGCGAAATTCCCCGCCACGTTGCTAAAAACGACTACGGAGGTTACCAGGACGGTCTTGCGCATGAGGCGTTCGTCCCGGCCTGCTTTTGCTCCTTGACAAACTGCTTCCGCTTGGCGCGCAAAGCCAGGTATTCACGGGCTTCCTTGAACAAACGGCGGCGCTCAACGCTGTCGAACATGGCGCTTTTCACAATGCGCCAGACGGCGCGGGGCCGAAAATAGTACTCACCGTAAAAACGTTCGACCCAGTCCACCAGTTCGGCGCGGTCCAGACCGGGGTAAATGATGTTGGGTAGCTGGTGGCCCTTCTCGTCGGTCATCGAATCGATGGTGATGAGGTTGTTGTCGCGCACGTATTCGTAGAATTCGGTCCCGGGGTAGGGGTGAGCGATGGAGACCTGAACGGTCTCGCAGTCCAACCGCTTGGCGAAGTCGATAGTCCGTCGGATGCTCTCGCGGGTCTCGCCGGGCAGTCCCACGATAAAATCGCCGTGCACCGCTAACCCTAACTTCTTGCAATCGCGCTGAAACCGCAGCGCCATATCCACGGTGGCGCCCTTTTTAATGTTCTTCAGAATTTGAGGGTCGCCGGACTCAAAGCCCACGATAAGCAGGCGGCAACCGGCTTCTTTCATGGCCTTCAATGTCTCATAGTCTGTGGTGACGCGCGAGGTGCAACTCCAGGTGAATTTAAGCGGCTTCAGGTGGCGGCACAGTTCGATCGTGCGGGCCTTCTGATAATTGAACGTATCGTCGTCGAAGAAGATCTCGCGCAACCCCGGAAAATTCTCCAGCGCCCAGCGCACTTCGTTGGCGACATCCGCGCCGGAGCGTTTTCTCCACCGGTGCCCGGAGTGGGTTTGCGGCCACAAGCAGTATGTGCACATAGCCGGGCAGCCGCGGGAGGTGTAAAGAGCCAAAAACGGGTGCTTGATAAATGGAACGTTGTAACGCGTAAACTCCAAGTCCCGTTTGTAAATTTTCGTCACCCAGGGTA
>CAYSBM010000249.1:5290-5536 GCA_964429095.1 uncultured Solibacteraceae bacterium
GGGGGCGGACGAAGGCGATCTTCAGCTTCTGGTTCTCGTGCTTCATCATCCCGTCCATTTTTATATCGACCTGAATGCCTGGCGTCGAGGTGAACAACACCAGAAACTCAAAGTCCTTGGCCATGGCCACAGTCTGTTGGATTGTGATGCCGTGCGGGGGTTCGTCCACCACCTTGCTGTCGGGGATCAGGCCAGCCGGGTAGCAAAGCCATACCTGAGACTAGTAGGATACTATCTCACGGGAGG
>CAYSBM010000250.1:0-4186 GCA_964429095.1 uncultured Solibacteraceae bacterium
GTTCTGCATCAGTGCGCCGCGGGTTTGGTTACTGCCCAGCGCGAAGCCTACGACCGCGTTTTCAGCCAGCATCGACTGCATAAACCAGGTGTGCGCCGGGGTATCCGTCAGGCAGGCAAACTTCATCGGGATGCCGTAGCGCTTGGCGAGCGACTTGGTGTAGTAAAGCGAGCGGTACATTTCCTCACCCGTGCACATACCGCTCATCAGGTTCAGATACAGGGCGTTGATGCCCATGCGGTTGGCCAGAGCGGCGTTCATCAGATCACGCCGGCGCGATGCATCTCGCGAGTGCATATAGTTGTCCGCCAGCCAGCTCGTTTCGAGGTTGAACTTGAAGAACGGATACCGGCGGATCAATTCCAGCGCGCGGTCCGTGTTCCGGTTGTCCAGCTCTTGAACGTGTGGTTGCAAGTCGGTGTACCCGATGTCGTTGTGTATCTTCAGCCCGGCAAAGATCTTCCAGCGCTTTTCGGGCCGGAATTCGCCCCGGTAGGTCTGTGCACCGCCCTGCCCGGCAACGGTGAGTTCGTAAGGGACCGGCGCAGCAACGGCGGGGACTTCCACCCGCACCACGCGTTCGCCGAAATCGAAGCCGTCTGTCCCGATGCTGGATTCGGCCACGGCTGCGCCCACCTTCAGGGTGAGCTTGCCGGCCGCTAGCGGCTGCGCATGCCGGAGCACAACATCGGTCATCTCCTTGAGTTGTCCACCCGATTGTTTGAAAAAGATCGTCGGTTCAACCACGGCGCTGAGATCCGGCGCCGTGCCCCGCTCCAGCCAGAGTGCGTCGTAGTTCACGCTGCCGGTGTCGCCCAAAAACGAAAGCGCGATTTCATTGGCGCCCCGGCGCAGCGCGGACGCCGGGATGGGAGCCCGCACCGCGCTGCGCGAGAAGGTGATGGTGTTGGCCTGCCGTTCATCCAAATTCTCGCCCGCCTCGGCCCGCAGCCGGAAACTGCCACGCTTGCCATTCACCTCGATGATCATGCTGCCGGGCGCCGCTCCCAGGTAGAAGCAATCCAGCGCGAGCACCGGCGCCGTGGGAACCTCATCCAGGGAGAATCGGATCTTGTACACCGGAGGATTCGTGTCGGCGGCTTCCTGTCTTTGCTTCCATTCGCCGGGAGCGTTCTTTCCCACATCGAAGACCAACGACGGCGCCGAGCCCGGGCTGAACTCGTCATTGGAATTATCCGGCGCGCCGATCCGCCATACGACGCTCGGATCGTTCACCTGTGCGGCCGTTACGCTGCCCTGTTTGTCCACGGCCGTGAAATACGCCGTGGCAAGCAGGACCGCCGCCGCCATGGCTAACCTGCCTCGCGTGATCGCCATGGGTCTATTCTAAACTGGAAACGGCGCGGGAATGCGCCGCCCCCATGGCAAGCTTCGTCGATCTCACACACACGCTCTCCAGCGGGCAGCCCAGCTATCCGTCGGACCCGGAACTGCGCATCCGCCGCGTCCATACTCTGGCCTCGGCTGGCTACAACGTGGCTGAAATCTCAATTTCGACCCATCAGCGCACGCACCTGGAGGCGCCGTACCATTTCTTTGATAACGGACCCACACTGGACGCCATACCGCTGGAACGCCTATGCGGCCGGGCGGCGCTGGTGGATCTGGCGCCCGGCAGCGCCCTTGCGCCACATACCATAATCAACCCGGCAATGCTGGCCGGGCACGCCGGGGCCTTCGCCGCTGGCGCGCGCGTGATCTGCCGGACAGGGTGGGACCGGCGCTGGGGTGCGCCGGATTACTATTCCGCTCATCCTTCGTTCACTTTGGAAACGGCGCGCTGGATCGCATCGCGTGGGATTGCGCTGCTGGGCCTGGATGCGCCCTCACCGAGCGTCGACGACCTGGAAGTTCACCGCGTCCTGCTCGGCCGGAGCGCCCAGATCGTGCTTGTCGAATCGCTGTGCCATCTTGACCGGCTGCCGCCGCGCTTCACTCTTATCTGTCTCCCCTTACGGCTGGCCGGCTGCGATGGCTCGCCGGTCCGCGCCGTAGCCTGGCTGGACCAGCAACGGTGATACGATTACTTGCGTCCCTATGAAAACGTTACTCGCTCTGCCCCTGCTCTGTACCGGCCTGCTTCCGGCCGGGTCCATCATCCGCTTTCAATTCGCCAACGATTATCACCCCCGCGCCGCCAGATACCAAATCGTCTCCCGCGTCTATCGCAGCCCACGCTACCTTTGGGTGAGCCGTGTCAGAGAGATTGAGATCGAAGGCGAGAAGGACGCCTTGCTCAGTGGCGCTATTGCGGGGGAAAAAGGCGAATTCCGCGCCGGCCTGCCGGACGGCGCCTACCGTCTGAGGTTGATCCTCTCCGGCGGGAGACGCCCCTACGGCCCTTTCACGATTTTCGTGCAGAACGAACCGGTGGCCCGGGATGTGAAGCTGACGCCGGGCGAGGTCAAGCGCCCGTGCTTCAACGCAGCCGTACGCGGAGGCGCCCTTAGCTTGAGATTCGAGGCCGCGCCAGGGCAAAGTTTCGCCGTCAACGGACTGGAAATTGAAGGACTGCCGGCAGCGAAGTTGCAGCCGCTGTTCAAGGACGCTCCGCCCGACGTCCTTCCCACGCGCGCGGAAGTTCTCCAGCGCGGCTTGTCTGACCCCAGCAGCGCCCTCAGGACCTACTGCGAGTGGTTGCTTACCAAGCGTCTCGCGAACGGCTTTCTGGGCGACCAGGAAGCGTCCGCAACGCACGTCAACTATTACTGGTACACCTCCGCTTATCCGTTGCGCACGCTGTTGGCCGGCTACCGCATCTTCGGCGAACGCCGCTACCTGGAAGCCGCCGCGGCCATCCTCGACCGCCTGGTCGAAGAGCAATTGCCCAACGGCGCTTTTCAACAGGTTTACCGCGCCAAGCCCACCAGCCAGCTCACCAAAGAAGAAATTCAGCAGATTTACGCCACGCGCTGGATGAACATGGCTGACGTCGGGTCCATAGCCACCGCGCTGGGCGTGGCTGCGCGGCATATGGATGAGCCGCGCAAGTCCCGGTATGCCGGTGCGCTGCGCCGCTATTGCGAAGATTTCGCCGAGCAGTTTCAGAAACCGGAGGGTGGGTTCACCAACGGCATCGAAAACGGCGGCCCACAAACCAATATTTACAGCGTCGCCACGGGCACCGAAGCCGCAGCCTTCGCCGCCCTTTATGCTTCCACGCACGATCCAAAACATCTTCGCGTGGCTGAGCGCGCCACGAATTTCCTCCTGGACCACTGGAACCCGAGCGGCCTTCCCACCGGCTACCCGCATTCGCCCGGCAAGCCGGTCCAACCCGTGCTGATGGAGCCGTATCAGTATGCGGAAACTTACTACTACCACGAGGGCATCCTCTTCACGCTGGCGCAGAGCAAGGATCCCCAGTTGCACCGCAAGGCCCGGCGCGTCTACGGCTGGGTGGTCAAAGGTCCGCGTGGCATGCTGGCGACCATCGGCCCGCGCGCGTGGTGGCCGCTCGAAGACGCTTGGGACAACTCGAAGTCCGCCGCACTGCCTTTGGTGCTACTCTACTACCGCACGCTCGAGCGGGACCCGGAAAACGAAAGGTTCTTGGCCGTCGCCCGGCGTTTTCTGGCGACGCCGGATTACGCGCGCCGCATCGGCGTGATGGTGGATGACCCGGACCTGCCGTGGGGCGGCCACTCACTACAATCCTGGGCCGGGTTCTCGATTGCGGCCACCGGTTTCGGCGGCCTGGCGCTGGCCGAAATGATACAGCCAGGTCTGATTTATCTTGCGCCTTGAAAGAACCTCCCGGCGTGGGTAAAGTGAATGCATGTCTAACATCTCTTTGGTCAAAGAAGCACTGGCCGCGGGCGGCGGCATTGTACGCCTGGCTCCCTGCTGGGTGCCGCGTTCTTTTCTGATGCCCGGCGGACGCCTGAAACTGGATCCCCGCGACCTTTACGCGCTCGGCGCCCATCGCGGCGGCATCGATGAACGATGGTTCAGCTCGACCACCAAGGCCGACAACGGCCCCGGCACACCCGACGACGAAGGCCTGAGCTACATCGCTATCGGCGACAAGCGTGTCCTGCTTAAGGAGGCGATCGAGGAAATCGGGGACCTTTTCCTTGGCGCCGGCGTCATGCGGGAACACGGTGGCTGGGGCCTGCTGTGCAAGTTTTTCGATAACCTCGGGCCCATTCCGCACCACATGCAC